>JAIUMG010000126.1 GCA_022565655.1 Alkalimonas sp. | reverse complement strand
CAATCCGCACCAGAGGGTGCGGTAGCGTCAGTGCTGATAGCGACCACTTGCCTTCACTGGCCGCGATGCAATCCGGTGCCAGCCCTTCAGGGCCGCCAACCAGCAAACAGACATCTCGGCCATCCAATTGCCATTGGGTTAACCTGCTGGCTAATGTCGGGCTGTCCCAGCTTTGACCAGTGACTTCCAGTGTAATAATCCGCGCGCCTTTGGGCACCGCAGCCATCATGCGCTCCCCTTCTTGCTGAAGAATGCGCTTGATGTCGGCATTTTTACCACGCTTTTGTGCCGGGATCTCGCACAGCTCCAGCGCCAGATCACGGGGAAAGCGTCGGGCATATTCCTGAAAACCAGTCTGAACCCAAGCCGGCATTTTGGTGCCAACAGCGATGAGCATCAACTTCATAGGGCAGATCGCTTATGGTCAGTTCGGTCAGCAACAAACATCAGCGTCAGGCGCTCCAGAGCTTTTCCAGCTGATAGAAGTTACGGCTGTCATCCAGCATGACATGCACCACTACATCACCTAAATCCAGCAGAACCCACTCACCGGTTTTTTCGCCTTCCATACCCATGATGGTTAATCCCTGCTTTTTCACTTCCTGAGCCACATGATCGGCGATGGATTTAGTATGACGGTTGGATGTGCCTGAACAGATCAGCATGTAATCAGTGATACTGGACTTACCCCGTACATCCAGCGTGACAATGTCACGGCCTTTCATATCGTCTACTTTATCATGAACAAAACTGAGTAATTCGTTACTTTGCACCTGTTTTCCTTGGGTTGGTTAGTTCAATGACCAATTTTATCACTTTTTCATGCATGGATGTATTTTTGTTGCACTGTGCTGATGTGTCCAGATCACAACCTCTCAGTCGCTATTCTTATAGAGTTGATGTTGCTGAATATAGTTCCACACGCTTTGCTGCAGGCCAGCTGGTCGGGTTCGCTGGCTGACTAATTGTTGCCGTAATTCGGTGGCAGAAATGGGATGCAAAGGATTATCTAGTATCAAGATCTGGCCTGACTGCGACTGTTGCAGCTGTGAAGCCTTCGTAATTTGATGCGAAGCCAGCAAGGCCAGGCTGGCATCTGAGATCTTGGTATATTGTGGACGCTGGCAGACAATGACATCTGCACAGTGCAGGATGTCTTGCCAGCGATGCCAGTGGGTAAAGTTGTTAAAGGCATCCATCCCCATAATAAATGCCAGTTTATGCTTAGGGTATTGTTGCTGCAACTGTTGCAAACTAATCGCCGTGTAAGAAGGGCGGTGCTGATGCAGTTCGAGCGTTTCCAGTTGCAGCTGCGGATGGTTGGCAATAGCCAATTGCACCATATCCGCTCGTTGTTGTGCACTGACGCCAGGGGTCGCTCTGTGGGGAGGCAAGTGACAAGGCATCAGGCGAATATGCTCGAGTGGGCATTGCTGATGGACTTGCAATGCGCACTGCACATGGCCCAGATGGATAGGGTCAAAGGTGCCGCCAAAAATACCGATCACCGGTTTATCTGCTGCCGGCTGCGTTGTGTGCTGATCAGTTGGTATCATGGTGACGTAATGAGTAAGTTTTGGCCACAGGTGCAATAAACAGGGCGGCCAAATGAGTCAGTGCCAGTTGGGTATTTTGCAGCTGCCCCCCTTTGTAAAGCCGATCAAAAGCTGCCAGCTCTTGCACCATGTAATGCAGCCACTTGAGTGGCAGTCGTTGCAATGCGTTTTGGTAAAGTGGCTGCCTTTTCGGCCAGATCCCCAGCTTTTTAAACAAAGCACTGCGCTCAGCCGGAGAGCTTTGTTGCAGCTGCAACAGGTTTTGGATTTCACGCTGCAATTGCCAGCCGATAAGCGTTGGCTCTTCTTCCTGGCCACATAAACGTTCCAGCCGGTGAAAGGCTTGTTGGCTTTGTCCGGCCAGCAGCGCATCGGTCAGCTGAAAAATGGTAAAACTGGACTGATCAGATAAAAAGGCCGTTAACGCAGCTTCATCCAACTGGCAGGGGCCGAAGGTCAGTAGCAATTTATCGAGGTTCTGTCGGGCTGCCAGCATATTGCCACTGCAGTGATGCAGAAAAAGCTGCAAGGCGTCGGCAGACAATTGCAACTTTTCTTGACGAAGTTGTTGCTGCAGCCATTGGCGAAATTGCTGGTCATCCAGCGGATAAATACTGACAAAGACGGTACTGGCAGGAAATGCTTTCAGCCAGCTTTGTCGGGCGACTTCAGCAGGGCTGCGATCGCCAAAAATCAGCAGCAGGGTATCGGAGTGCAATAGCCCGGCCAGTGCTTTGAGTTCGCTGCTGGAGGCTGAGGTCAGCTTCTGCTGACTGAGATCGAGTTCAATCAGCTGGCGGTCACTGAATAACGACATACTTTGCAAAGCTGAGCTGAGCAGTCCCCAGTCGAATTGAGCATCTACTTTAAACTGTTGTCGCTCGATAAAGCCCTGTTGCCTGGCCTGCTGACGAATATGATCCAACGACTGCTGCAGTTGCAGTGGTTCATCGCCGAACACAATGTAGCTGGCAGCCAACCCTTGTTGCAGCTGCTGGGGCAATTGGTTGGCATAGAGCTTATTCATGCACCTAAACGTCCAAGCTGACGTAAAATGCGCTGGGCGGCTTGCTCTCTGAGTTCATTCAGCATCAGATCCAGCTCTTGCGCTTTAGCCAGCGCCCGGTTTGGATCATCCTGATAATCCCGGAACAGTTCAAACTCAAAATACTGCTCTTGCTGGCCGGGCATCTGGACACTGTAACGGACCTGATAAATCAGCTCATACTCAGCGACCTGGCCATTTGGGAACAGAGATAAAGTGCGACGCTCCAGTGAGTCATGCTGCAGCATTAAACGTGGGCTATCGGCTTGCTGGCTATCCAAAGTATCTATCTGATGGTGTTGCAGGCGATGGCTCAGGATAGCCGCCAGTGCGGAGTGTCGCTCAGCCTGAATATAGATCGCCTGGTACTGCTGTAATGGCAGTTGCCCACGCAGCTGAAAGCCACAGGCCGTAAGCAGGGCAATCAGCGTGCTGAGCCATACAACTCTGAGCACGCCAGATGACAAGTTACGGAACCAGGCCATTTAACCAACCACCAGATTTAACAGCTTACCAGGCACGTAAATTACTTTTCGTACCGTAACATCGCTAAGATAGCGTTGCACGTTGTCGTCCGCTTTTGCCTGCGCCAAAACATCATCCTGGCTGGCATCCACAGCCACAGTCAACTTAGCCCGTACTTTGCCATTCACCTGCACCACTATAAGCTTTTCATCTTCGACCAGAGCGGCAGTATCGACCACTGGCCATTGGCTTTGCTCAATGGGGTCGGCTTGCCCCAGCATGCTCCACAAGTACTGACAAAGGTGCGGAGTAATGGGGTTCAGCATTTGCAACACAGCCAACACCGCCTCTTGCATCACGGCTTTATCCTGCTCACTGGTAAGCGGAGCCTTCTGCAGCTTGTTGCTCAGCTCCATCACGGCTGCAATTGCGGTGTTAAAGGTATAACGCCGGGCTAAGTCGTCGGTGACTTTGGCAATGGTTTTATGCAGTTCACGGCGTAGGGCTTTTTGATCGGCATTCAGCGCCGCACCATTTAGCGCCTCAGTCGGTTTATTCTGGTTAAATTGATACACCAAAGCATAAATACGGCGCAGGAAGCGATGAGCTCCCTCAACCGCCGAGTCAGACCACTCTAGGGTTTGCTCTGGCGGTGCGGTAAACATCATAAACAAGCGAACCGTATCGGCACCGTACAGATCAATGACCTTTTGCGGATCGATGCCGTTATTTTTCGATTTCGACATCTTGCTCATGCCTGCGGCGATTACGGGCTGGCCGTCTGTGCTCAGGATGGCCTGGCTGATGCGGCCTTTTTCATCGCGTTCAACCTGTACATCTTGCGGCGAATACCAGCTCTTGCTGCCATTGTCATGCTCGCGATAGAAGGTTTCCGCCAGCACCATGCCCTGACACAACAGACGCTTGAATGGCTCATCGCATTGCACTAGGCCAACGTCGCGCAGCAACTTATGGAAGAAGCGGGCATACAACAAGTGCAGGATGGCGTGTTCAATGCCGCCGATGTATTGATCGACCGGCAACCAGTAATTGGCCTTGGCCGGATCCAGCATTTGCTCATCGCTGCCTGGGCTGGTGTAACGGGCATAGTACCAGGATGACTCCATGAAGGTATCGAAGGTATCGGTTTCATGAAAAGCGGCCTGGCCCTGATAGCTGGTTTTGGCCCACTCTGCATCGGCTTTAATTGGCGATTGCACCCCATCCATCACCACATCTTCCGGCAGACGTACCGGCAGTTGATCATCCGGCACTGGCACCTGGCTACCATCTTCCAGCGTTAGCATCGGAATAGGTGAACCCCAATAACGCTGGCGAGAAACACCCCAGTCGCGCAAGCGGTAATTCACTTTGACTTCGCCGCGGCCGTCACTCTTCAGTTTCTCAGCAATGGCTTTGAAGGCGGCATGAAAATCCAAACCATCAAATTCAGCGGAGTTCAGCAGAATGCCTTTCTCGGTAAAGGCCGCTTGCGTCAAATCTGCCGTGACGCTGTCATCAGCTGGCTTCACCACTTGTTTGATGGGTAGCTGATACTTGCTGGCAAACTCATAATCGCGTTGGTCATGGCCTGGAACTGACATCACAGCACCAGAACCGTAATCCATCAGCACAAAGTTAGCGACCCAAATGGGCAAGCGTTCACCGGTTAGCGGGTGAATGGCTTCAACCCCGGTGGCCATGCCTTTTTTCTCCATGGTCGCTAGTTCTGCTTCAGCGACTTTTCCGCCTTTGCAGTCCTCAATAAATGCCGCCAGTTCAGCATTGGTTTTGGCCGCTTGCAGAGCCAGCGGGTGCTGAGCAGCAACTGCCATGTACGTTACGCCATACAGGGTGTCTGGCCGGGTGGTGAATACCGAGACCTGTTGCTCGCTGTCGGCAACATCAAAAGTAATTTCCACCCCTTCAGAGCGGCCGATCCAGTTCTTTTGCATGGTGCGAACCTGTTCTGGCCATTCATCCAGCTGATCCAGATCCTGCAGCAACTCTTCAGCATAGTCGGTAATTTTGATAAACCACTGGGCCAGTTCGCGCTGCTCGACCAAAGCGCCAGAGCGCCAGCCTCGGCCATCGATCACTTGTTCATTGGCTAGTACGCACTGATCAATCGGATCCCAGTTGACGGTCGACATTTTTTTGTAAACCAGACCTTTCTCATACAGCTTGGTGAAGAACCATTGCTCCCAGCGGTAATACTCTGGCTGGCAGGTGGCCAGCTCGCGTGACCAGTCATAGCCAAAGCCAAGGCGTTTTAGCTGAGTGCGCATGTAATCGATGTTTTCGTAGGTCCACTTAGCAGGAGCCGTTTTGTGGTTAATGGCCGCATTCTCAGCCGGTAAACCAAAGGCATCCCAACCCATCGGCTGCATTACATTCTTACCTTGCATCCGCTGAAAACGGCTGATCACATCCCCAATGGTGTAGTTGCGTACATGGCCCATATGCAGGCGTCCGCTTGGATAGGGGAACATTGAGAGACAATAAAACTTCTTTTTGCTGTCGTCTTCAACGACTTTAAAAACCTGATCCTGATCCCATTGCTGCTGCAGCGCAGTTTCTATCTGTTGCGGGTTATATTGTTCGTGCATTGACGTCTTCCAAACTAAGCATCTGAGGAGGGCCTGCCTCCACTGAAATTGATTTGCCGGAGGCAGCTAAAAATTGGCTATAGCATACCGCAGCCACTGTCGGACAACAACTTGAATCCATCGGTTTAATCGGATGAATGCAGCATTACTTCTGATAGCAGCCGCCTTTCATTCGACTTACTTTGCTATACTCTGGGCAATTGAGGTACACAAACTCTGGAGGTAGCATGAAAGAACTTAAGCAGAAGTACCAGCAGTGGCTGGAGCAGTTGGCAGAAATGGTTCAAACCGCAGAAAAAGACAGCGTCGATCAGCTGATGGAGCTAAACCAGAACATTCGCGCGTACTTCAAAGCAGGCCGAGAGTTGACCGCCTATGAAACGCAATTGTTTGTCGAGACACTGAAGCGCCAATGGCAGGATGCAGATGTTTCCGAGCAGGACGATCAGCCTTCGCTGTGGCCAGAGGCGCTCTGGTATGAATTGGCACAAATTACAGATAAAACTCAGGTGGAGTGGCAGGAGTTGCTGGAAGACTTTCGCCATAAAGGGGTCTACTTTCAGGGCGAGCGGGTCGGCATGGGCTGTTATCGCTGCGAGCAATGCAATCAGCTGGCTAATTATTATCATCCAACTGAGCTGGAGGCCTGTAGCAACTGCGGTGGAGTCAGTTTCTGCCGGGAAGGGGTGCCAGTTGAGTAACGCTGGTCTGCACATATGAATTGGGTATAATCATTGGCTGACGCATGAACCGCATGGATATTAAGGACTTTCATGACCAACACCCTGCATTCGCTGGGCCTGCAGGCCCATCAGTTGGCACCACAGCTTCGCAATGACTGGCTGAAACACAGCTTACAACAAACGGAACTGACGCCCGCTTTTATCGGTCAGGAGCGGGCAAAAGCAGCCCTGACGTTTGCCATCGGCATGGATATGCCAGGATACAACATTTATGTCATGGGGGAGCCTGCACTTGGGCGATTCACCCTGGTGCAGGATGAACTCAAGCAAGCTGCCAGTGAAAAAGCCACACCGGATGAGTGGTGCTATCTGAACAACTTCGATGATGAACGCTTACCGAATACACTGCGTTTGTTGCCAGGTGAAGGACGGAAGTTTGTTAAACGGATCGAAGGTATTATTGATGAGCTGATCGATACCTTTCCGGCGGCCTTTGATAACCCGGGCTATCAACGGCAAAAAAAAGCCATTCAACGTACCTTTGATCAGCGCTACGAGGCTGCTTTAGAGCAGGTTGAACAAAAAGCACTGGAAAAAAAGGTGGTGTTGTATGAAGACAATGGCGCAGTCAGCTTTGCTCCTTTGGTCGATGGTAAGCCACTGGACGATAGTGAGTTTAATAAACTAACTGATGAAGAACGCCAGTATTTCTACGACTTGGTGGTCGAGCTGGAAGGGATTCTCAACGAACAGCTGATTGAGTTGCCCCGTTGGAAGCGTGAAGCGTCGGAGCAGTTGCGCGAGTTGCGTAAAGCCACCATTGAGCAAGTGCTCAAGCCACTTTTTAAAGCCATGGAGCATGACTATGTGGCTGAGCTGGGTGTACTGCGTTATTTGCGGGAGATGCGAACGCCGCTGGTGAAGTTTGTGCTGGAACTGTTGCCGGAAGAGCCTGAGCCTGAAAAAGCGGAAGAGCTGGATGTTCGTACCTTGTTTATTGAAGAGTTTGTACCCAATGTCTTGGTGCATCATGAGGCCATGGATGGAGCGCCAGTGATCTTTGAGGCGTCTCCCAGTTATGGCAATCTGTTTGGTCGGGTTGAATATGCCTCCAGCGGTGGTTCCTTGTACACCAATCATCGGATGATCCGCTCCGGCGCCTTGCATCGGGCCAATGGAGGCTATCTGATCCTTGATGCAGACAAGCTGTTATCGCAACCCCAGGTCTGGGAAGCTTTAAAACAGGCGTTGAAAAGCAATGAATTGCTGATCGATACCTTAAGTGAGCATGCGGTGACCAACTCCACCATCATTACGCCAAAAGCGATCCCCCTGCAGGTGAAAGTCATTTTGCTAGGCTCACGCGATCTGTACTATCTGATCCAGGATGTCGATGAAGAGTTCAACGAGCTATTTCGGGTGCTGGCAGATTTCGAACATTTTTTACCCTACCAGCAACTGACACTCAGTTTCATGGTGCGACAAATTCGTCTGCAAATGCAGGAGTTGGGGATCCAACAGCTGTCAGACAGTGGGCTAGAGCGCTTGCTAATCTTCAGTTTTCGCCAGGCCGAGCACCAGCATAAGTTATCAGCGCGATTTGCCGATGTGCTGGAACTGGTGCGCGAAGCCTGTTACTACGCCAATCTGGCTGGCAGTGATATCCTAAATGCCGAGCATGTTCGGCAAGCGCTACTGGGCAAGCAATACCGCACCGGCCGGATCAGCGAGAGTTTTCTGGAAGATATTCAGCAAGGGCAGATCCTGATCGACAGCGATGGGCTGGCTGTCGGTAAAGTGAATGGTTTGACCGTACTGGAAATTGGCGATACTGCCTTCGGTACGCCTGCCCGAATTAGTGCGACCGTCTTTGCCGGGGCCTCTGGGGTGGTGGATATAGAACGTGAGGTGGAGCTGGGTAAGGCTATCCACTCAAAAGGCGTGTTGATTCTGAATGGCTTTTTAGGAGCGCGTTATGCCAGACAGTTTCCGTTGACCTTATCGGCCAATATTGCCCTGGAGCAATCCTATGGTCATATCGATGGTGATAGTGCTTCACTGGCTGAAATTTGTGCGCTGATCTCCGCAATTACTCAGGTTCCGATTAAACAGAGCCTGGCTGTGACCGGCTCGATTAATCAGCATGGCGAGGTGCAGGCCATTGGTGGGGTGAATGAAAAAATAGAAGGCTTCTTTCGTTTGTGCCAGCAACGCGGCTTAACCGGAGAGCAAGGGGTGGTGATCCCGGCCAGTAATCAGCTTAACCTGGTGTTGAATGAAGATGTACGCCAGGCGGTGTCTGATGGTCAGTTTCATGTTTATGTCGTCAAGACGGTCGACGAAGCCCTGACCCTGTTAACGGGGATGGATGCCGGTGAACAGAATCGACGTGGTTCGTATCCGAAAAAAACCTTAAATGCCATGGTACTAGATAGGCTAAGCGAAATTGCTGCAATCGTAAATGGATGCAGTGACGATGAGTGATGTGCCGGTGACGACGGATGTTGTGCTGTTGTATCAGGCCATTGATGAGCAATGGGTTAAAAGCCATATTGTGCCTTTATTTGCTGAGCGTGGTATTACGCCGGAATTTTGCCTTTGGAGTGAAAAATTAAGTCACTTATTTGCCCGCGAGCAAAAAGTGATCTGCTTCTTGGCTGATGAAGCGTTACGCAGCATGGTGCAGCAAGCAAAGGAAAAGCAGTGGCAGTTGGCTTTATTGCCACACCCTGATATGAAACATGCTCGTTATGGTTTTGGTATCACCGGGGATCTGGCGGAAGCACTTGATGATGCTTTAGAGCGGCCGGTTGCACCACTGGATCTGATGATGTGCAATGGGACTCCTGTATTTAACTCGGTGGTGGTTGGCGATACGTTTTCATTAATTCCTGGCGAAGCCCTGGCTGAGCGTTTTGCCAG
>JAIUMG010000125.1 GCA_022565655.1 Alkalimonas sp. | reverse complement strand
CCTGACTTGCCATGCCAGCCATGGCAAGTCAGGCATTAGCCAACGAGAACGCAACTGACGTTCAGGCTGATGAAGTTGAAGTGATTCAGGTAACCGGCTTCCGGGGAAGCCTGCAAAAAGCGCAAGCAATTAAAATGAGTGAGGCTTCTGTTGTAGAAGTGTTGTCAGCAGAGGATATCGGTAAACTGCCTGATACCAGCATCGCTGAGTCATTAGCCCGCTTGCCTGGCTTAGCTGGTGAAAGACGCAATGGCCGTACCAGTGGCCTTTCTGTTCGTGGCTTTAATGAAAACTATGTTGGTACCTCCTTAAATGGTCGTGAGTTACTCGGCATGGGCGACAACCGCGGTGTAGAATTCGATTTATACCCATCCGAAATTATTGACACGGCTGTTGTCTATAAAACGCCTGACGCATCCCTGATGGCCCAAGGAATTGGGGGCACGGTGGACCTGCAAACGGTTCGTCCGTTAGCCGCAGAGCCAACCATTGCAGTGAACTTTAGTTTAGAACAAAATGACAAGTCATCCGGTAACCCGGATTTTAGCAATAAAGGCCACCGACTCTCTTTCAACTTTGTTGACCAGTTTCTTGACAACACTCTGGGTGTTGCCCTGGTTGTTGCATCCATGGAAACGCCACGCCAAGAGGAACAGTTTCGTGGGTGGGGTTATGCCGATGCAAATCCGGCGAATGCAGCTCCGGGAGTCACCGTTCCTGAAGGCACACTTATTTTAGGTGGCCATGACTCCTATACCCGTTCAGCAATGCTGGAGCGGGATTCTATTGCTGCCATCATTGAGTACACCCCGACAGATAATTTACGTATTAAATTAGATGCGCTTTACATCGACTTTGTTGAAGAAGACGTAAAACGAGGCCTGGAAGAAGGTGGTGCTGAATGGGGAACCGGCGCCTATACCATTACAAGTGTTGAAGATGGCTTAGTGACTTCTGGTTACTATGATGGCTTTTATTCTGTGGTACGAAATGATGCTCGTAAGCAGGATGCCGAACTGAAGACGTTTGGCTTGAATTTAGAATATCTTATCAATGACTTCTGGAGCGCCGAAGTTGATATTTCTACCGGCAAAGTCACGAAAACCATCACCGATGTTGAAAGTTATTCTGGTGTTGGCCGGGCCGGTATCGATGGGCGCCCCATTGCAGCTCGCTCCTGGACCATGACACCAGCGGGTGCAGTCTACTCTGATCACCCAAGCATCCCCAATGTTGACTACACCAACCAGGACTTGATTCGTTTAGCCGGGCCACAAGCATGGGGCGGTGCATTGGCACCTATCGAGCGCTTCCAGGGAGTCCCTGGTTTTGGGCCAGATACGGCACAAGATGGCTTCGTGAACCAACCTGACTTTGAAGAAACATTAGATAGCTTTCGGTTACAGTTCAATGGTGATGTGGAGTGGGGCATTTTTCGTGGCCTTGAAACCGGCATAGTATACAAAGATCGCTCCAAAACGAAGGTAAACAACGGCGCATTCCTGACTGCAAATACCTGGCCTAATGATGGCCCTATTCCTGATGTATTAGGTGTAGCAGATCTTAGCTTTGTTGGGCTTGGTGGCGTCCTCGCTTATGACAGCATTGCTTTGTTCGACAGTGGCTTTTATATTGAAACTGATGCCGCTTTAATTGAAAACGGCCGTCGAGGCGACACCTACACCATTGATGAAAAACTAACCACGCTGTATTCAAAGTTGGATATCAGCACAGAAATTGGTGATGTGATTGTTGAAGGTAACGTTGGTGTGCAAATTGTGCGCTCGGATCAGAAAGGTCGTGGTTTTGGTACCTCTACCGGGCCAACAGGCTTTACTGAGGCAATTCCTGTATCCGGTGGAAACACCTACACCGATGTACTGCCAAGCCTGAACCTGAGCTTTGAAGTTGCAGATCGCCAGTATATTCGTACTGCAATGTCTAAAGTGATGAGCCGTCCCCGCATGGACTCAATGCGTCCAAATACTCAGGTTACATTCCAGTTTAACGATAGTAACGTCCTGAGCTCCGACCCAGAGAATAGCCCGTGGGGTGGCAGCGGTGGTAATGCTGAACTAAAACCATTGGAAGCAAACCAGTTTGACCTTGCTTACGAAAACTACTTTGCTGATGATGGCTTCTTTGCTGCCAGCTTCTTTTATAAGGATCTTAGAAACTGGCACCGGAATGAAACAGTTCTGGCTGACTTTTCCGAGTTCTATATCCCAGGTTATCACCAGTCGTCTGAAGAGACAGGTAACCAACCTCCAGCAACATTCCTTGGCGGTGTTTCTATTCAACAGGATGGCTTGCAAGGGTATGTTCGGGGCTATGAGTTCCAGGCCAGTGTACCATTTAACCTGATCAGTAATGTACTGGATGGGTTTGGTATCGTTGCCAGTGCTACTTTCCTGGATGGTGAGTTGGATGACGGTGGACGAGTGCCAGGGCTTTCGAAAGAGATCTACACTTTAACCGCTTACTACGAGTATGCAGGTTTTGAGTTCCGGATTTCAGGTACCAAACGTGACTCGTTCCTGACCGAGACTCGAGGGTTAAGCCTGGCGCTGGATAGCGTTGTTGATCGCGGTGCAGAAATATGGGATGCACAAATTGGCTACGACTTCAGTGAGTCATCCATGGACTGGCTGCATGGCCTTCGCGTTACTTTGCAAGTGCAAAATCTGACGGATGAAGATACGATTCAAACCAACGGCAGCGATGCACGACAAGTGACTCAGTATCAAAGCTTTGGTCGGAACTTTATGCTTGGTCTGAACTATAAGTTTTAAGTTGTCGTAGCAAACTTGCGACCAGAGGCAAGAACACCTACTTTTGTCTGTAGGATTAAAAAACCCAGCCGTATGGTTGGGTTTTTTTAAAGGAGCACACTCATGAGCCAGCGAATTAAAAAAGTAGTCATTCTCGGCGGTGGAACGGCGGGCTGGTTAACCGCCGCTTTACTGAAAAAAGTACTGGCAGATGCCATCGATATTGAACTCATCGAGTCTGAAGCAATTGGCACCGTTGGCGTTGGCGAAGCCACCATTCCTCCTATTCGCCTGGTAAACAGTGTGCTGGGCATCAATGAGTCTGAGTTCTTACGAGAAACCAAGGCAACGATCAAGCTGGCTATTAAATTCGATAACTGGCGGGTTCAGGGTGAGGGGTATTTTCATACCTTTGGAGCCCCCGGAAGAAGCATGGCATTTTGCCAATTCCATCATCTATGGCAACGGCTACGTCAGCTGGGAGATACCACACCACTCTGGCACTATGACTTAAATTACCTGTGCTGCAAAGCTGGTAAATTTGCTTTTATCAACAGTCAAGATCCTCTGCTGGAGTTGCCTTACGCGTATCACTTTGATGCATCCTTGTATGCCCGCTTCTTGCGGAAGCTCAGTGAGCAAATGGGCGTGATTCGAACCGAGGGAAAAGTAGAGCACGTTGTACAAACGGCTCAAGGTGATATTCAACAGCTGATACTAGAGAGTGGCCAGCGTATCTCTGGTGATCTGTTTATCGACTGCTCTGGCTTTCGAGGCATGCTGATTCAACAAAAGCTGAATGCTGGCTTTGATGATTGGAGTCATCTGCTGCCCTGTGATCGAGCGGTGGCGGTCCCATCAGAGCGTTTTGAGCAAACCCTGCCCTATACTCGGGCGATAGCACATGAAGCAGGTTGGCAATGGCGTATTCCACTGCAGCATAGAAATGGCAATGGGCTTGTTTACAGTAGCGCTCATTACAGTGACGCCGAAGCCGAAACCCTTTTAATGTCGAACCTGGAACGCAAGCCGTTAGGTGATCCCAAAGTCATTCGCTTTACAACCGGCAGACGGCGCGAACAATGGAAGCGAAATGTCATTGCCATCGGTTTATCAAGCGGTTTTCTTGAACCGCTGGAGTCAACCAGCATTCATTTGATCCAATCCGCTATTGTCAGGCTGATTCATTTATTTCCTCATCAAGGCATTGAGCCGGCAGCAGTTGCAGAGTATAACAAACAATCAGAGCTGGAATTTACTCAAATAAGAGACTTTCTTATTTTGCACTACCATGTCAATAAGCGCACTGACAGCCCATTTTGGCGTGATATGCAGCAGCTTAAAATTCCAGATAGTCTGGCCCATAAAATCGAAGTTTTTGCTGCTCAGGGCAACTTATTTCGCGAACAGAACGATCTCTTTCTCGATAGCTCATGGCTTCAGGTCATGCTTGGTCAAGGAGTCATTCCACAAGATTATCACCCGCTTGCGAACAATTTTTCCGAGCAAAAATTACGCAGCATGATGGATCAGATACGTGACATAAAAAGTGAGCCTGTATCCAGCCTGCCTAGCCACGACTCGTTTCTGGCTCAAATGATTCAACGAGCGCAATAAGGCCAGCACCGACACCAGCTACTGATGCAACCATGATTGCACTAATCTGCAACTAAAGTTACTATGTGATACTTAACATTTAACATCACCAGGTGCTGCTTCCCACCCCAAGGACGAGGTGGTGCCAAGGCATAGTTCAGGAGATCCAATGCGTACCTTATTTATTGCTGTCGCGCTGCTAATTGCTGCGATTGTTGCTTATGTTCAGCTAGCGGCCAATGGCAGCAAACAAAGCTCTGAGCAATTGAGTTTTATACCTGCCGATACCGCTCTGTTGTCGGTGCACCTTGACCCCATCAACTTCAGCGACTATCTGAATATGCAGGTAGCATCACTGCATAACCCCGAAGAAACCATCGAGTTGCTTACCAACCTGCTCGATATCATGGACAAATCGGATACCGGCTACTTTATCGCTGCCTTACTGGAAAATTTCCAGCAGCTGATCGACGAACCGGAGCAGGCCACAGAAGTCACCGGAATTGCCGCCGAATTTCAGGCATTATCCTATCTGGTTGGCGCCTCCCCGGTACTACGGCTGGAGCTGGAGAATGAACAAACCTTCTGGCGCTGGTTTGACCGCATAGAGATGCAGAGCCAGCTCTGGCATCAATCTGCAGAGCTGGATGGAGTGAGCTACCGGCGCTATAGCTTGTTCCCATTGAGCGAGCATAATCTGGAATTGCTGGTGACGGCCCGCAATGGTTGGGGCACACTAGTGTTGACCTCGTCTGGTTTTGATCCTGAGCACCATGCCACGGCCCTGGCCATTCGCAAACCAGCAGACCCTTTGAACTGGCGTCAAGAGGTGGCCCCGCTGGCCAGCAACTATCAGCTGGATGAGGCCACTTTCGGTTGGCTACGCAGTGCTGAATTGCTTAAAGCCATCACCAGCACCGACCAGAACCGCTTAGCCAAAGATCTGCACCAGCTATTTGGCTCACAGTTTGCTGCAAGCCTGGCTGACTGGCACACACCGGCTTGTCAGGCCGATACCGCGGCCATTGCCAGCAACTGGCCGGGGGTCTATTTTGACAATCAACTCAGCAAACAGCCGATGACCAGCCGGATGCTAATTGCCAGCAACGATCAAGCGGCTATGGCGTCATTAAGCAACTTACGAGGCTTTATTGCCCCTCAATTACCCCTATCGTCACAACCAGCTATGCTGCAGCTTGGGCTGGGCTTGAATATAGGGCAGTTACTACCGGCTGTCAGTGAGCTATGGTCTGCCACCAGCAATGCCAGTTTTCAGTGCCCACCGCTGGTAGAGATGCAAACCGCGATGAAGAGCAGCAACCCACTGGCCGCCTTGGCCATGGCGGGCATGGCAGGCTCAGTTCAGGGTGTGTCTTTCAGCGTCAATGAAGTTGACATCGACCCGGCTAGCGGCATGCCCGCGGCGCTGGATGCCTTGTTTAGTGTATCTGCCGACAATGCCCACAGCCTGCTGCAAAGCTTGCTGATGTTTTATCCTCCCCTGGCCGACATCACCTTTCCACAGGTTGGTGAAGAAATGGAACTGAATGAACTGTTTCCGATGGCTGCAGCCTTCGGCCTGGCACCTAAACTGATGCTAACCGAAGAACATGCCATGATTTACCAAGGCAAACAGGCGACCGCGCAGGCTCAAACCCTGGCAGGTACCGCTCTGAGTCAAAATGGCTTGTTGCACTTTGCCATGGACTACGCCCGGCTGTTCAGTGCTATGGCCGAAGGCATGGCTGCCACGGGTGCAGAAATCCCGCCAGAGTTTGAAGCCTTGCAAGACGCACCTTATCAGCTCGATATGAGTATGGATATCGAAGCCCAGGGCATTGCGATTGAAAGCCGGATGAACTTGAATAACAAAGCTGCACAGTAACCTCAACAAAAGCCCGGTTCGCCGGGCTTTACAGCCAGACGCTTTTTACGTCACACTGACGTAAACTACTGCATTATTGAGTACTGCTATGGATTTTCGCACTAAAATCAAAGCGGATCGACTGCGACAAAGCCGCCGTGCGGATTTAACCAGTGCGTTGGAAAGTGACCGCGGCCGTATTATCAACTCGGCCGCCGTTCGGCGTTTGCAGCAAAAAACCCAGGTTTTTCCCTTGGAACGCAATGCAGCGGTACGTAGCCGTCTGACCCATTCGCTGGAAGTACAACAAACCGGCCGTTTTATTGTGCAATCTATCTTTCGAAAGCTCAGCCCACAGCAGCTAGAAAGCTACGGTTTAACTGAGCTGGAGCGGCCGATGGAATCCTTGGTGGAAATGGCCTGCCTGCTGCACGATATCGGCAACCCACCATTTGGCCACAGCGGCGAAAGTGCGATCAATCATTGGTTTAGCAAGGCACTGCCTGAATTGACTGAGCAGCATCAACTGCAGGAAGATGCGCCATGGCAAGACCTCTGCGTTGAGCTGGCACAATTTGAAGGCAATGCCCAAGCCATTCGGCTGGTGCACAGTCTGCAGTGCATGAACCTGACCTACTCGCAAGTAGCAGGAATTTTAAAGTACACCCGGGTCGCTACCGCCAGCAGGCCAGACAGCAGCCATCCGCAGAGTTATTTGCAAAAGAAACCCGGCTACTATGTTGCCGAGCAGAAATTTGTCGAAAGGCTGTGGCAAGAACTGGGCACCGAAGCGCATTGCCGTCACCCGCTCACCTACATTATGGAAGCAGCCGATGATATTTCGTATTGCCTGGCCGATCTGGAGGATGCGGTAGAAAAAGGCTTGTTTGGCCTTGCCGAGCTCGCCCATCAATTGAATCAAGCCTTTGCCGAGAACGAGCCAGTAGGCAGGCTCATTGATACCCACAGTGGCGGCAGCGAAAGCTTTTCAGCCGTAGTCAAAGCTGCTCTTGATAAAGCGGCAGCCGAGCCGATTAATAAAAATTCCGAGTTTTTTATTCGACTTCGGGTTGGCATGATCCACCCATTGGTGCAGCATGCCGCCGAGCAATTTATCCAGCAGATAGAGCCGGTGTACCACGGCAACCTCAATCGGGCCTTGCTGGAAGATAACAGCCCGTATCATGCCATCACCAGCACCTTTAAACAGGTCGCCCGCCAGTTCGTCTTTAACCAGCCCGAGGTGGAAACACTGGAACTGCAGGGCTTTCGGATCATTGCAGGCCTGCTCGACAGCTATCAGCCCTTATTGTTGCTGCCCCGAGCCGACTTTAGCGCGGTACTAAACAACCAGGGCTACTCCTTTGCCCAAGAGCAACGGCTAGCCCATCGCCTACCCAACAAGCATGTGGCCGCTTATCAGCAGGTGGTGACAGCAGATACCGAGCACCACCTCGAACTTTACTACCGCTGCCGGCTGTTACAGGATTTTATCAGCGGCATGACCGATCACTTCGCCTTTGATGAATACCAAGCGCTGGTGCTGTGTCAAAGTTAGCGCTTGCATAGGTACAGCACTAATCATCCGGCAATAGCTCCAATAGCTGAGTGCACTGACAAGCTCGGGCAAAGTCTTCCTCGTGCGATACCAACACAAAGCTACCGGGCCAACTAGCCAGCTGTCGTGCTAAGTACGATTTGGCTTGCATATCCAGATGATTGTCTGGCTCATCCAGTAGCAATAGAGGCATGGATTGCTGGGGTCGGGTCAATGCCAACAATGCCAATTTCATCCGCTCACCACCACTTAAACTGGCAACCAATTGTGGCCATTGCGCCTCCGTTAAGCCTATCGATACCAAGGCAGTTCTGGCGGCGGTGTTATCCAGCTCTGGTGCCAACCGCTGCAAATTGGCTAACACGCTCTGCTGGTTGTCCAATACGCTGAAATGTTGATCAAGATAGTGAGTCGGTTGCCCACAACGAAGCAAACCAGCACTGGGTTCTAACTGGCCTGCTATGGTGTGCAGCAGTACGGACTGACCCGTGCCATTCTTGCCCTGCAACCAAAGTTTGTCACCCGGCTGCAATAACAGGCTGATGGGCTGAGCAGCCCCGTAACACAGTCGCAGCTCCTGCAACCTAAGCAATGCACCGGTTTGCTTTATCTGGCTGGGCAGCTGAAAGCTCAAATCCTGCTCACTGTGCTGGCGCTGCTGCAGCTGGCTCACTTGCTGCTGCATGCGTCGACGTTCAGCTTCAGCCTGCCGCTTTCGGGCCGCACCCGACTGCTCAGCACTGTTTTGCCGTGCATCTAACAATAATTTGGATTGACTGCCTGATGCCCGCTCTGATTTACCACTTCGGGCCCGCCGCTGCGCTTTTTGCTCGCGCATAAGAATAGCTTGATCCAGCTGACGCTGCTCTTTCTTCCGCTGTTCGAGTGCCTGACTCACGGCATGCTGCTCCGCCGCTTTCTGCTTGGTAAACAGAGCAATATCACCACCATAGCGAGTCAACTTGCCTTGCTGCAACTCATACAATAGCGGCACTGCCTTTAACAGGCTGCTGTCGTGACTGATCAACAGCACACCACCTTGATAAGCCGTCAATTGTTGCTTTAACCAGTGCCGCCCAGCAGCATCCAGATGGTTGCCGGGCTCATCCAGCAACAGCCAATCTGGCTGCTGGCGAAATAACTGCCATAACAGCAAACGGCTAAGCTGGCCCCCACTCAACTGTGCGCAAGGCATCCACACATCTGCTGGGCAGCCCAACGCCAACAACTGCTCAGCACTATCCTGCGCTAGAGTCCATTGCTCGCCAACCTGTTCAAAATCAGCAGCCAAGCTACTGCCTTGCTCAATGCGCTGAAGCGCCAGCAGAGGCTCTTTAATGTGTAACACATCAGCCACGGTTGCTGCTTTGCGTAAATAGTGCTGCTGCAACTGGGCAAAATAACCCAGACTCCCCTGTCGTCGAATAGTGCCTTGCTGCAACGATTGCGTCCCGGCTAATAGCCCAGCCAGAAGCGATTTACCACTGCCATTGGCACCAACCAGTGCCTGAACGCCTGACTGCAAGCTTAG
>JAIUMG010000124.1 GCA_022565655.1 Alkalimonas sp. | reverse complement strand
AGAGGCGATTCTCTCGGATGCAGGGCTGCAGCTGCTGCAACACTTTTTGCAAAATAAGCGAAGTACCGCCTGATCGTGCTTGACAGCTTAGAAGCAGCTAAGCAGTATGTGCTTTTGCTAATTAACCACTTTTCGCTGGGGCATGCGATTTTATGAGTTCTACGTCAGTGCTGACAGAATTTCCGTTGCGTTACTTTGATTTACTGATTGGAGTGGATCCGGCAACCCGACATAAAAAAAACAAACAAGCTAAAGATGCGGTTCAAGAGCGAACTTTGTTAGCGGTAGAAGCTCAGGCCAGACAGGCCAGACTGGCTGATGCCAAAGTGAAGGCTCAGTTTATTGAGTTCGCCCAGGCCCATTTGCAAGATCAGGTAGCGGATGCTCTGGCCGATCGGTTGACAGCCATTGATGAGGTGGCCGCCAGCTTGTTTGATTTAACGCCCGATTATTATGCTTTACTGGATCTGCTAAGTACCAAGGTCGTTACCTTGAATCAGCTGGACCCGGCCATCAAAAAAGTCCCATGGTTAGTCGACGATCTGCTGAAACTGGTGAATCAACCAAAATATCGCAACCGCACGGCCTCTGGCGCACTGATTAAGGATGTAAAGACGGGCTTGCGTTTTTTGGGGGTAGAAGCTTTGCAGCTGATCATTCCTGTCTATGGGATGAAGCGCTGCATGCCGCACTCGACGGAACCATTTCATAGTTTGAAAACTGACCTGTGGGATTACAGCCTGGCCACGGCGATCGCCGCTAAAACGTTGGCAGAATATTATGGTGAGTCGCCATTTACTGCGTTTTGTGCCGGGTTATTCCATCCATTGGGGCATATAGCGGTCGCAAGGAATTACTTGCGCACCTATCAGCAAGTGAAGCGAGAAGAGTTACTCAAAGCTCGTGAAGCCAGAGATGTAGGCTTAATTGATATTCTGGATGAGCTAGAAGCTGATGCCGGCATGCTTAGCGAGCAGCTGACCGAGCATGCGGCAGTGCTAAGCGCTGATTTAACGTCACGCTGGGGGTTAAAGCGCTTGCTTTTATGCCAAACGTTGGACCAGCTGGCCGAAGGCGTTGGTTTCAGCGGTGCCTCACCGATGGCGCGGGTGGTGCAACAAGCACAAACCTTTGTGCAGTGGCAGCAGTTAAAGAAAAAGCAGCGGCTGTCCAGCGAAGAAATGCAAACCATGCTCAAGGCGGTTGGCATGACCAAAGACACACTTCAGCTGCTGTTGAGTACCAATTTGCAGAAACTGGATGTGGATCTGTAATTTTTTTTTATGATAAACATGCAAGCAGCTTTCCTGCTGATATTTTCGTCGCACTGATGGCAACAGCTACCACTGCTTGCCTGTTCATACTGCTGGCTGAATTTTAGCTGAATAGCCTCTGCGTACTTATTCAGCAAGCTTGCAAAACTATCTGCAGCCCTTGTATTTATTGGCTTTCAGCCTATTCCAGGGGCAGACATCGTTGAATTAATCTGCAATAATGATTGAACAAAGGCTGACGGATTTATGGTTTTTTTGCGTCAGCAGACAACTTTTTAGTGAAGAGGTAAATAGAATCATGGCAGAGCACACCCAGGTTACCCGCAGTTTATTTGATGAGGTCATGGTACCTAACTATGCCCCGGCTAAAATGATTCCGGTCAGAGGCGAGGGCTCGCGTGTTTGGGATCAGGATGGCCAGGAGTACGTTGATTTCGCCGGCGGGATCGCGGTAAGTAGCTTGGGACACTGCCATCCAGCTTTGGTTTCGGCTTTAAAAAATCAGGCCGATAAGCTGTGGCATCTCAGCAATGTGCTAACCAACGAGCCAGCGCTTCGGTTGGCCAGCAAGTTAGTCCAACAGACGTTTGCAGATAAAGTCTTTTTCGCCAACTCGGGAGCTGAAGCCAACGAAGCTGCTTTCAAGCTGGCGCGGCGTTGGGCTCTGGATGTGCATAGCGAAGCGAAGCAAGAAATTATTTCCTTTAGCAAGAGCTTTCACGGCCGTACCTTCTTTACTGTAACGGTAGGTGGGCAAGCTAGCTACTCTGATGGCTTTGGTCCAAAACCTGGTGCCGTGCTGCATGCGGAGTTCAACAACCTGGATAGTGTGAAAGCCCTGATCAGCGAGCGCACTTGCGCTGTAGTGTTAGAGCCTATTCAGGGTGAAGGCGGTATTATTCCTGCAACACAGGAGTTTTTACAAGGCGTTCGCGATCTGTGTGATCAACACAATGCACTGTTAGTGATGGATGAGGTGCAAACCGGTGTGGGCCGTACAGGCAAATTGTTTGCTTATATGAACTACGGTGTACAACCGGATATTCTAACCAGTGCTAAGTCGTTGGGTGGTGGTTTCCCGGTTGGAGCCATGCTCACCACCGATGCGATCGCCAAACACTTAAAAGTGGGCACGCACGGCAGTACCTATGGTGGTAACCCACTGGCATGCGCCGTTGCCGAAGCGGTATTGGACACCGTCAATACACCCGAAGTGCTGGATGGTGTGCTTAAAAATGAGCAATTGTTCCGTCAGCGCTTAGAGGCCATCAATGAAACCTATCAGGTGTTCAGCGAAGTACGTGGTAAAGGTATGCTGCTGGGCGCGGTTTTGAATGAACGTTATCAGGGCCGGGCACGTGATTTCCTGCTGGCGGCCGCTGACCATCGCCTGATGGCATTAGTCGCAGGTGCCAATGTGGTGCGTTTTGCGCCATCACTGGTGATCACTGAGCAAGATATCCATGATGGTATGGATCGATTTGAACAGGCTGTAGCGCAAGTGGTCAAGGCCGGTTAATCCCGATAAAAGCAATAAGGCGCTCGAGCGTCGATAATGAAGCACTGAGGCAGCCTGGCTGCCTCTTTTATCTGAACCTTACTTTGGAGTAAGCGACAATGATTGTGATTCGCCCAATCCGTGCTGATGATTACGCAGCCTTGTACGACATCGCCGTCGAATCTGGCCATGGCTTTACCTCGCTTCCAGTCAATGATGAGCTGTTGATGCGGAAAATTAACCGCTCAGAACGTTCTTTTCAAAAAACAGTGACGTCGCCGGGCGATGAAGGCTATTTGTTTGTGCTGGAAAATACGGAAACCGGTTTAGTGATGGGCACCAGTGCACTGGAGGCGGCAGTTGGTTTGGATGATGCGTTTTATCATTATCACCTGGGAAAAGTTGTGCATAGCTCCCGTTCACTGAATGTGTATAAGACGGTTGATATCCTGACCTTGTGCAATGATTACACTGGCGCCAGTGAGTTGTGTACCTTATTCCTTCGCGAAGCCTGCCGTCAAAAGAACAACGGCAAGTTGCTGTCAAAGTTCCGCTTCTTATTTTTAAAAGAGTTTAGTGAGCGCTTCTCTGATCGGATCATTGCTGAAATGCGTGGCGTTTCCGATGAAAATGGCAATTCTCCGTTCTGGCAATGGTTACAGGAACACTTTTTTTCAGTAGACTTCCCAACAGCAGATTACTTGACAGGCATTGGCCAGAAAGTGTTCATTGCTGAGCTGATGCCAAAGTATCCGATTTATGTCAGTCTGCTCAGTAAAGAAGCGCAGGCCGTGATTGGCCAGGTTCATGGCAAAACTCGTCCTGCAATTTCCTTATTGCAGTCTGAAGGGTTTTCTCACCGGGGCTATGTTGACATTTTTGATGCTGGCCCGACAGTTGAAGCGAATCTCGAACATATTCGCTCCGCAAGAGATAGTGAAAAACGCCAGGTCCGTATCGGTGAAGTAAAGCCCGGGCACACGTATTTACTGTGCAACACGCAACTGCAGAACTTCCGGGCAACCTGGCTTGAGATGCACGTCGAAGAAAACAGCGACGAGGTGGTGTTATCTGCCGAGTGTGCTGAGGGGTTGCTGGTCCAAGCCGGTGACTGGGTACGTCTAACCAGAATTTAATCAGGGGAGTGTGATGAATCGTCCTGTTCAGTTTATTCAAGGTCAGTGGGTAGCCGGAGAAGGCTCATCCTTTATTTCGTTGGATCCAGCAAAAAATAAACAAGTGTGGCAAGGGGAGTCAGCGACAGCCGGGCAAGTTGATCGTGCGGTAAAGGCCGCGCGTGAAGCTCACTACAGCTGGGCTGATCTAACATTTGAACAACGCCTTGAAGTGGTGAAAAAGTTTGGTGAGCAGTTAGTCGCTGAAAAAGAAGCGCTGGCACTCTGCATTGCAGAAGAAACGGGCAAACCTTTATGGGAAAGCCGCACCGAAGTTGGCGCCATGACCGGTAAAATTGATATCTCGGTTCGTGCATATCAGGAACGTACCGGCAGTAAAGAAAACCCTATGCCTCAGGGCAAAGCTTTTTTACGGCATAAACCCCATGGGGTTGTGGCGGTGTTTGGCCCTTATAACTTCCCGGGCCATTTGCCCAATGGCCATATCGTACCAGCCTTATTGGCGGGTAACAGTGTGTTATTCAAGCCTAGCGAATTGACGCCTAAGGTAGCTGAGCTCACGGTGCAGTTATGGCAAAAAGCCGGCCTGCCTGCTGGCGTGCTGAACTTATTGCAGGGTGAAGTTGAAACCGGCAAAGCGTTAGCCAGCCACGATGGTATTGATGGCTTGTTTTTCACCGGCAGCTCCAGAACCGGACATTTTTTACACCAGCAGTTTGCTGGCCGTCCAGAGAAAATCCTGGCGCTGGAAATGGGGGGCAACAATCCACTGATTGTACAGGATGTGTCTGACATTGATGCGGCTGTACATGATATTGTGCAATCGGCCTTTATCTCCGCTGGTCAGCGTTGTACCTGTGCGCGCAAGTTATTCTTGCCTGCCAATGAGCAGGGCGATCGCATTCTGGCTCGCTTGTTGGATGTCGCAGCGAACATCAAGGTTGGCCTTTACGATGATGAAGCGCAGCCTTTTATGGGATCGATGATTTCTGTGGCGGCCGCCAAAGGCATGCTGGAGGTTCAGGCCCAGTTGCAACAACTAGGTGGGCGCTCCTTACTGGAAATGAAGCATCTGGATACAGCGACAGCACTGGTTTCCCCTGGCATTATTGATTGCAGCGATATTGCTGACTTCCCGGATGATGAGCACTTTGGTCCTTTACTCAAAGTCTTCCGCTTTACTGACTTTGACGCAGCTATTGCAGCGGCCAATAACACCAGCTTTGGTTTATCGGCTGGTTTGTTAAGTGATAGCGCGGACTTGTACCAGCACTTCTTCCGCCGTATTCGGGCGGGTATCGTGAACTGGAACCGACCTATCACCGGAGCCAGCTCAGCTGCACCCTTTGGTGGCATTGGTAAAAGCGGCAATCACAGAGCCAGTGCGTATTATGCCGCCGATTACTGCGCCTACCCGGTTGCTTCGGTTGAACTTGATAAGGTCCAGTTACCGGAACAGCTGTCCCCAGGCCTGAAATTCTAGCCTTTGGCTGCGTTGGTTCGAAGCAAAAACAAGTCGGGGCTTTTGCCCCGATTTGTTTTATGCGTCAGATTTTGCTTAACTGTTAGTCAACGTCATTAGAGTAAGGCAGTACGGCAACCATGGTGATTGATAAAACCGGCTATGAGCACCTGATCCAGTTTCTGACAGAAAACCTGTCGCTGTTTGAGAAAGGCGGCGATCCTGCCGCAGATCACAAGAGCGTGGGGGAGTTTCTGGAAGAGCGTATTGCTGAGCAAATTATCCAGCTCTGTACTCAGCACACCGAACTGGAAATGAATCACCGTAGTATCATCATTCGGGAGGTGGATGGCATCATGTATGATTTTCAGGAGATACTGGCGGGGGTATTGGAACAACCTGTCACCTTGGAACAAGCCGAACTGATTAATGAGACGGCCTTATTAATCAAGAATTTGTTTGATAACGCTATCGCCGATCTGTTTGATTAATTGATAAAGCGCAATTGAATCTGGCGACAATGAATTTATTTCGCTAGAATGTGCCCCCTTTTGTGTAGATACCATGGAGCAAGTGATGGAAGCATCGGTAAAATGGCTGGATAACATGACCTTTATCGGACGCTCTGGCAGTGGTCATCAGGTGGTATTTGATGCAGATAGTAACCAGAGCACGGCACCAAGCCCGATGGAAATGCTACTGATGTCGGCTGGGGCATGCTCATCGGTTGATGTAGTTAGTATTTTAAAAAAAGCCCGGCAGCAGGTGTTGCATTGCGAGGTGAAGTTGCAGGCCGAGCGCGCCGAGTCTATTCCCCGGGTATTTACCAAAATGCATTTGCACTTTGAAGTCACAGGGGTGAACCTCAGTGAAAAGCAAGTGGCAAGGGCGGTAGAGCTATCCGCCGATAAATACTGTTCGGTCTCGCTGATGCTGGCGAAAAGCCTGGCAGTGACCCACTCGTTTAGTATAAAAGCCGCGGAAGGGTTGGCCAGTGCCGACTAACTTCCTGTTGTCAAACAACTGCTGATCATACAGCAGCAGTAGTGGAGAGCACACTCAGTGATCAATCCGTTTGAGAAAATAAAGCTGCATGGCTTTAACAATTTGACCAAAAGCTTAAGCTTCAGCATCTATGATATTTGTTATGCGAAAAGTGAGCAACATCGCCAAGAGTATATTGAGTACATCGATGAACAATACAATGCCGATCGGCTGACCGACATTCTGTGTGAAGTGGTGGATATTATTGGGGCTAATGTGCTGAATATTGCCCGACAGGATTACGATCCGCAAGGCGCCAGTGTCACTATTTTGGTTAGCGAAGAGCCGGTACTGGAAAACCCCGATAACTCGGAGAACCCAGGGCCTTTGCCTGAAACCGTGGTAGCGCATCTGGATAAAAGCCATATTTGTGTGCACACCTACCCAGAGGTGCATCCGCATGATGGCATCTGTACCTTTCGAGCCGATATCGAAGTCTCGACCTGTGGCATTATTTCGCCACTAAAAGCGCTGAACTTTCTGATCCATAGTTTTGAATCCGATGTGGTGACCATCGATTACCGGGTACGTGGTTTTACCCGCGATGTCAGTGGCACCAAGCATTACATTGATCACCCAATCAGCTCGATCCAGAACTTTATGGATGAAGAGACCAAAAATGCTTTTCAGATGATCGATGTGAATGTGTATCAGGAGAACCTGTTCCACACCAAAATGATGCTTAAAGAAGGTGATTTAAACAATTACCTGTTCGGTGTTGGTACGGACTCGATGAGTGACGAGATGGAACACGAGATTAGCAGTAAGGTCTTTAAAGAAATCCGCGAGATCTTCTACGGCCGCAACCTGCCCGATATCAAGTAACGCTTTCGTTGTTACTACCATAAAAAAACCGCTCAGCTGTGAAGTGAGCGGTTTTTTGTTATTGCTGATGCTGACTGAACCTAACGCCCCAGCCAGTCCAACTGACCACGGGCGCTGGCGCGTTTTTTCATCAGGTTTTCGATGAGTGGTGTTAAAATTAGCTCCATTGCCAGACCCATCTTGCCGCCAGGCACTACTAAGGTGTTTACCCTCGACATAAAAGAGCCGTGGATCATTTTCAGGTAATAAGGAAAATCCACATGTTTGATGCCACGAAAGCGCACCACCACAAAGCTTTCATCCAGTGAAGGGATATCCTTGGCACTGAATGGGTTGGAGGTATCGACGGTGGGCACGCGCTGGAAATTAATATGGGTACGGGAGAACTGCGGGGTAATAAAATTAATGTAATCATCCATGCTGCGCACGATGCTGGTCATTACGGCTTCGCGGCTGTGGCCTCGGTCATGGGTATCGCGGATAATTTTCTGGATCCATTCCAGGTTAACAATAGGCACCATGCCGATGAGTAAATCGACATGCTGAGCCACGTTATGTTGTTCGGTGACCACACCGCCATGCAAGCCTTCGTAAAATAATAGATCGGTATTGGCACGCAGATCCTGCCAGGGGGTAAAGGTTCCCGGCAGTTGATTGTACGGCACAGCTTCTTCAAAGGTATGCAAGTACTTGCGATACTTGCCACCTCCGCTGCTGCTATAGCTGGCAAAGAAGTCTTCCAGGGCGCCAAAGTCGTTGGCTTCAGGGCCAAAGTAACTGATGTGTTTGCCTTGCTCTTGTGCTTTACGCACCGCCAGATCCATTTCAGGCCGGCTATAGCGATGAAAGCAATCGCCTTCAATAAAGGCGGCATCCACTCCCAGCGTACGAAATATATGCTGAAACGCATTACTGGTGGTGCTGGTGCCAGCTCCTGACGAGCCGGTGATGGCAATAATAGGGTTCTTATGAGCCACAGAAACATCCATCGCAAGTGAATTAAGAACCATACCATATCGGAGCTGAGACAGTCAGGCAAGACTCAGTGTGTTGCTTTACTCGTTCTCATCATGGATATGCATGGTTTGATAACGCTTTTCCATCAATTCACGCAAAATAGCGGCTTCGGTATGGCTGATACCGAGTTCAGCACGCAAGCGCTCCAGCATGGGCTCAGTTTCAGCGGCAAAGTTGCCGTCTTTAAAGGCTTGATCCAGGGCCAGCTGATAAAACTGGCGACGGCGGGATAGCTGCTCAGAAAAGCCCGAGGCAAGAATACCGGCTGGCAGCGCGACCATGCCAATGCCCACAATGGTAATTAAGCCACCAAAAAGTTTGCCCAGATCTGTGATTGGGGTGACGTCACCATAACCCACAGTGGTCAAGGTGACCAACGACCACCACATGGCTTGTGGGATCGAGCTGAAATGTTCGGGTTGTAGATCTTTCTCCAAGGTGTACATCGCGCATGCCGCCACCAGCATAATGATAAAGAGCACGGAAAAGGCAGCAAACAGCGAGTAACGTTCTTCTTTAAATACATTCATCAGCAATTGCATGGCTCGCGAATAGCGAGTAAGTTTGAATACGCGTAGTAAGCGGAATACCCGCAGGTAGCGCAAGTCGGCTTGAATGAAAAAGCCCAGGTAGAATGGCAAGATAGCCAGTAAATCAATGACTGCTAATGGCGAACGAATATAACGCCAGCGTTTTTGCCAGTTGCTGCCGGCTTGTTGTTGATACAGTGGTGTATCTACCACACTCCAGATCCGGGCACCATATTCCAGCGTAAACACCACTATGGAAAAAATTTCGAAGTAAAAAAAATGGCGATGATAGACGTGATCGATGGATTCAATGGATTGCAGGATCAGGGCAATAATATTCAGCCCAATCAGCAGAATTAAGGCCAAATCAACCCAGAGATAGCGTTTATTGTGCTCGCAAGACGGTTCTAACCATTGCGCTACTATATGTCGCTGCATCATTATCAACCCTTAATTTAGAAAAAGGAGATCCGCATGACCACCTTGCTGCTCACATTATTTATTTGCATGTTACTGCCTTTCCTGGCTAAAGCGCCGTTAGTGGTGGCTATG
>JAIUMG010000123.1 GCA_022565655.1 Alkalimonas sp. | reverse complement strand
GAGCCCGCGTGTGCTTACGATATGCCATAAGTTCCCCTGTTATGTCGTTGTATTTTTATGCTGCTCATTGCCATCGCAATGGACAGTCAGTGATTACTGAAACGCTAAAATGAAACCTTTTGAAAGTTAAATTTATTGCGTTAAGTTATTTATAGCTCTTTTTTTGTCCTTTGATCAATAGCGAAAGCTAAAAAAAATAGTGCTTGCTTTTTATTTTTGGGGCTGGTATTCCTAATAAGCATTGGCGGCAGTGGTGTTTTCAGCACGAAAGCAGAGTTTCACTTTCGTAAGCATTTGAAAGTATCAACTGGGGTGGTATGGTATCGATACCTTTAGATTTTATGTATTTGGTTGATATGAGTGAATTAAATACCATTGAGCGGCAACAAGAAATTGTTCGTTTAACGCAAGCGCAAGGCAAGGTGTCGGTAAAAGATTTGTCGAGTCGCTTTGCAGTCTCGGAAGTGACGATCCGCAACGATTTATCGATATTGGATCGAAAAAAATTACTGGTTCGCTCGCGTGGTGGGGCCATGGTCAATACGCAACTTGGCCGTGAGTTGTCTCTAAAAGAGAAAAGCCACCACCGCCTGGCACTGAAGCAGCAGCTGGGGAAAGAGGCCGCTAGCTTGGTGGGTGATGATGAGCAAATTTTGCTTGATTCCGGCACAACCACACAGGAAGTCGCTGCCAACCTGGTCGACCGGAAAAACCTGGTGGTGATGACCAATGGCCTGAATATTGCCACGGAGCTGGCTCAGGCTGAGGACGTTCAGGTGATGCTAACGGGCGGTGTGTTACGGAAAAAGTCGATGTCATTCTATGGCCATCTGGCAGAAAAGAGTTTGCAGGACTTTCACTTTAACAAACTGATTTTGGGGGTTGATGGTTTCGATTTAAAAACCGGGCTGGCAACTCACTTTGAAAAAGAGGCAATTTTAAATCGCATTATGTGTGAAATTGCCAGTGAAATAATCGTCGTAACGGACTCGTCCAAATTTAATGCCAGGGCATTTCACCGAATTTGCCCGTTGCAGCGCATCCATACGCTGGTAACCGACGATGGCATTCCGGATGAGTACGTACAGGCATTACAACGACAAGGTGTGCGCTTACATCTGGTCAAACAGATCAAATAACAGGAGCTTTACGATGTCCAAACTGAATCGGCGGTCTTTTTTAAAGGCGACTATGGCAACCGCAGCACTGGGCGCAGTGTCTGCATGTAGTACCAGCCAAGCCCGTGGGGCTTATACACCATCGGCTAAAGGTAAAACAGTGATGGGGTTGGTGGCTCCGAAAATGGATACGGTTCGGGTAGGATTAATCGGTGTTGGAGAGCGTGGTGTCGGCTTCGTACGTCATTTCTGTCATATCGATGGTGCTGTGGTGACAGCCGTGTGTGATACCGATCCAAAGGTATTGGATCGGGCGGCAAATATCGTCACGTCTCTAGGTGGTGAAAAGCCGGCCTTATACGGTGAGCACCCTTATTCATACCGCGATATGCTGGCTCGGGATGATATTGACATTGTCATCATCTCTACCCCGTGGGAATGGCACCACCCCATGGCCAAAGACACCATGTTGGCAGGTAAGCATGCTTTTGTTGAAGTGCCTTTGGCGTTGACCGTGGCAGAAATGTGGGACTTGGTCGATACGTCAGAGAAAACTCAGCTCAATTGCATGATGATGGAAAACGTCAACTATGGACGTGATGAGTTGATGGTATTGAATATGGTTCGCCAAGGCTTATTTGGTGAATTGCTGCACGCAGAAGCAGCTTATATCCATGAATTGCGCTTCCAGATGAAGCAAATGGATCGTAAAACTGGCTCCTGGCGCACCCATTATCACACCACCCATAACGGCAATATTTACCCGACGCATGGTTTGGGGCCAGTATCACAATACATGAACATCAATCGTGGCGATCGCTTTGATTATCTGACTTCCATGAGTTCACCAGCGCTTGGCCGGGCCGCTTATGCCAAACGGGAGTTTCCGGCCGACCATCCTCGCAACCAGTTGAACTACATTCATGGCGATATGAATACCAGCATCATCAAGACCGTGAAGGGGCGGACCATCATGGTGCAGCATGACACCACGACGCCTCGGCCTTACAGTCGACATAACTTAATTCAGGGTACCAATGGGGTATTTGCTGGCTTTCCTAATCGAATCGCGCTTGAAAAGGGCGGGAGCAAAGATTTCCATTATTGGGATTACGAAATGGAAAATTGGTACAAGCAGTACGATCACCCACTTTGGGCCCGGATGGGCCGTGAAGCAGAAAAGCAGGGCGGCCACGGCGGCATGGACTTTCTGATGTGCTGGCGGATGATTTATTGCCTGCGTAATGGCGAGCCGTTGGATCAGGATGTGTACGATGGTGCGGCCTGGTCTGTGGTACTGCCATTATCTATTGCTTCGGTCGCCGATCGGGGCAACTCAAAGGATGTACCTGACTTCACTCGCGGAGCCTGGAAAACGGGCACTCCGCTAGGCATTGTCAGCTAACTCTTTTTCTTCTTTAGCAAGCTATTTTTGCGCCCTTTGCCGGGGTGAACTACCCCGGCTTTTTTCTCCTATTGTATATAGAGGATGTCATGCAACAGTTACGCTCACGCCTTGCTGCTAATAAAACTGGGCAGCAGCAGGGAATTTACTCGGTTTGTTCAGCTCACCCCTTGGTGATAAAAGCTGCACTTCGCCAGGCCAGGCAGGATCAGAGCCAGTTATTGATTGAAGCCACCGCCAATCAGGTGAATCAATTCGGTGGCTATACGGGCATGAAACCCGCTGATTTTATCTCCTTTGTGGCTGACTTGGCCGCTGAAGAAGGGGTAGACAGTGAGCAGCTGCTGTTTGGCGGTGATCACCTTGGGCCTGTCTGCTGGCAGCAAGAAACCGCTGAGCAGGCTATGCACAAATCAGAAGAGTTGATTGCTTGCTATGTGGCTGCTGGTTTTAGCAAAATTCATTTGGATACCAGCATGGGGTGTGCGGATGATCCAGATATTCTTCCCGATGAGGTGATTGCCAAACGCGCGGCACGTCTGTGCTGGGTTGCCGAGCAGACGGCAGCAGAGTATGGATTTGCCGGTCAATTGTGCTATGTGGTTGGTACTGAGGTGCCGCCACCTGGTGGAGTGTCTGAGCTGGAGACCAGCCTTCAGGTGACCTCAGTCGATGATGTAGCCACCACGATTTCAGTGCATCGGGAAGCGTTTAGTCAACAAGGTTTATCCGATGAAGTGTGGTCTCGGGTGATTGCCGTGGTGGTTCAACCCGGGGTCGAGTTTGATAATGACATGGTGCATCCGTTCGAGCCGGCTAAGGCCGAAGCACTGAGTCAGTATATTCAACAAGAACCTGGGCTGGTGTATGAAGCTCATTCAACCGATTACCAGAGCGCAACGGCTTATCAGCACTTAGTTCGTGGACATTTCGCGATATTGAAAGTCGGTCCACAATTGACATTTGCCTTGCGAGAGGCTTTGTTTGCACTGGCACATATCGAGCAGCAACTGGTTCCGGCAGAACAATGTTCAGACTTAATCAATGCTTGTCTGCAGCTGATGAATAAGCAGCCCGCTTATTGGCAGCGATTCTATCAGGCACAAGAGCAAGAGCTTCGCTTTTTGCAATTATTCAGCTATAGCGATCGTATTCGTTATTACTGGCCTCAACCTGAGCTGCAGGGGGCTGTGCGGCAATTGTTCAGTAACTTGGCCCGCGTCAGGATCCCACAGCCTGTGTTGCATCAATACTTACCTCAGCAAGCATGGCCTGAGCCGGGCGCCGAAGAAAATTGTTCGGCTGAAGATAGGGTCATTCAGCATATACAATGTGTATTAAAGCGCTATGCTCAAGCTTGTGGCACAACCGCTTTGATAAAGGAGGATCGACTATGACGGCTGTCTCGAAACCATGTGTTCCAGAGTATCTGGGGTTGACTGAACTTGAGCTAAGCGCAGTAGGCGCTTCGGCTACGGCACAAGAGATTTCGCAACAACCGGCTTTATGGGCGGAGTTACTGACTGAGTTTGAGCAGCATGGCCAGGGGTTACAAGATTGGCTTTCAGCAATTTTACAGCCATCTTATGTACGCATTATTTTTACCGGTGCCGGCACGTCTGCCTATATTGGTCAGGCGCTGGCTGCTTATATTCAGCCAAGGCTTCGCAGTGGTCAGCAAGCGTTATCAATAGCCACTACCGATCTGGTGAGTCACCCCGAACTTTATCTGGCGGGAGATGCTCCTGTGCTGTTGATTTCGTATGCGCGTTCAGGCAATAGCCCGGAGAGTGTGGCCGCAGCCGACCTGGTCAAGCAGCTGCACCCGCAAAGTCATCATCTGGTGATCAGTTGCAATGCGGATGGTCAGTTGGCGCAACGAGCACAACAAGATAAACAAGCAAAACTCTGGTTGATGCCTGCAGGCTCGAATGATCAAAGTTTTGCTATGACCAGTAGTTACAGCTGCATGATGTTGGCGACATTATTGTTATTTGGCGCTCAGTCACAAGACGTTGCTCGGATGATTGAGCAAAGTACCTTGTTGTTGCAGCAAAAAGTCTCTGTATTGCGGCAGTGGGCGCAGCAACCTTGTCAGCGCATGGTTTTTTTAGGCTCTGGGCCTTTGCAAGCGGTTGCCCGAGAGCTGGCCCTGAAATATCTGGAGCTCACCGCTGGCAAACTCACCAGCTTTTATGAAACGCCGCTGGGCTTTCGCCATGGTCCGAAATCCCTGGTTGATGCCGAAACACAGATTGTCATACTCGATGCTCAGCAGGCATACAGCCGTCGTTATGATTTAGATTTACACCATGAGCTGTGCCAGGACCAGCAAGCGTTATCGGTGCAGCTCTGTTCTGAGTTGCTGGCTGCTGAGTTCATGCCCGATGACGATATTTGGTTGTGTTTCCCCTATGCCATCTGTGGACAGGTCCTGGCTTTTTTCAAAGCCATAGAGCTGCAGGTCTCGCCAGATAACCCCTGTCCTTCAGGGTTGGTCAACCGGGTGGTGCAGGGCGTTCACATTCATCCGCTGCTGACGAAATAGGCCCGGCATCATGTATTACGGTATCGATATCGGTGGCACCAAGATAGAACTGGCTATGTTTGATCAGCAGTTTCAGTTGGTACAGCAATGGCGGGTGCCAACGCCAACCACAGATTATGAAGCTTTTTTGCAGCTGCTGTGCCAGCAGGTCATCAGTGCCGATCAAATCAGCGGCCAGCAAGCCGCACTGGGCATTGCCTTGCCCGGAATTATGACGGCAGATGGGCAGGTGGTTTCCAGCAATGTGCCTTGTCTGAATGGTCAGTCGGTCAGTACCGACTTACAGCAACGACTAAAGCGACCGGTGGCGATTGGCAACGATTGCCGTTGCTTTGTTCTCTCTGAAGCGGTATTTGGCGCTGGCCGCACTTGTCAACGAGTACTTGGTGTGATCATCGGCACAGGCTGCGGTGGTGGGCTATGCGTCGATGGTGCTGTGCAGCAAGGCCGTCAGCAGCTGATAGGCGAGTTTGGTCACCAAAGCCTGGCCGCCCGAGTAGTGCACAACCATCAGCTGCCCCTATTTCGCTGTGGCTGTGGTCTGGATGGTTGTGCTGAAGCTTATGTTTCAGGGCGTGGTTTAGAGCGGATCTATCATCACTTTAGCGGGCAGGCGCAAACGACCTATCAATGGCTGGAGCAGTTTCGGGCTGGAGATGAAGCCGCAACCCAGACCTTTACTGCTTATATCGACGCCCTCGGGGCGGTGTTAGCGGCACAAGTGCTGGCTTATGATCCTGACATCATCGTCTTGGGCGGGGGCTTATCGGACATTGCTGAGATCGTGCAGGCTTTGCCTGCTGCTACGGCGCCTCATCTGTTTGGTGGCATCGACATTCCCGATATCTGTGTTGCTGAGCTGGGCGCAGCCAGCGGCAAGCGAGGTGCAGCCCTGTTGGCCGCCAGACTAGGAGCATATCATGGAAGCCGCTAATTTTTATCTGACAGCCCCTCGGGTGTTGACCGAAAGTGGCTGGAAAAACCACGCTTTTGTTCGCGTTGAGCAAGGCCGCATTGCCGCCATTGCAGATAAGCCAGACGACGATTTGCCTGTGCAGCGTTTCAGTTATGGCAGCTTAATCCCGGGTTTCATTGATGTACAAGTTAATGGCGGTGGTGGTGTGCTCTTTAATCAGCAACCAACCAGAGCAACTTTGCAAACCATGCTGCAGGCTCATGCCCGCTTTGGCACCACAGCGATGCTGCCAACGGTGATCACCGATAGTATTGAGGTCATGCAGCAAGCCGCAAATACCATTGCATCGGCCATTGCGCAGCAGGAGCCTGGCATCATCGGCATTCATTTTGAAGGGCCGCATTTATCGCTGGCTAAGAAGGGGGTTCATCCCCCAGCGTATATTCGCCAGCTTTCAGATGCCGAGTGGCAGCTTTACCAGCGACAAGATCTGGGCATTAAAGTTGTGACGCTGGCGCCGGAGAAGGTCGCACCTGAGTTGATCGCAGAACTTGTTGCCGTGGGCGTTCATGTTTGTTTGGGGCACTCCAATGCGGATAGTGCCACAGTTCAGGCTGCTTTAACGGCAGGGGCTACCGGTTTTACTCACTTATACAATGGCATGTCGCCGTTGCAATCACGTGAACCCGGCATGGTCGGCACTGCCTTGGTCGATGCATCCAGCTGGTGTGGCATTATTCTGGATGGGCATCATTTGCATCCATTAGCTGCACTGTTGGCTTATCAGGCGAAAGCGAAGGGCAAACTGATGTTAGTTACGGATGCGATGTCACCGGTTGGAACGGAGCAACAAGAGTTTGCTTTCTTTCAAGGCAAAGTGGTGCGACATGGCAATCGCCTGACGGATCCTTCTGGCTCTTTAGCCGGCTCGGTGCTGGATATGGTGTCGGCCGTGCAGAATGCACGTCAGCAACTTGGTGTATCCCTGGCAGAGGCCATCGCTATGGCATCGGCTAACCCAGCAGACTTTCTCGGCTGTGCCGATCAGATTGGACGCCTGGCCGTGGGCAAGCAAGCGGATATCATCTGGCTGGATGAAGATGCCGAGGTGCAACGCAGCTGGGTTAAGGGACAGCCTTTTTTTCTAAATCATCATTACACCTAACAACTATGGCAACCTGAGCTAGCTTCAGCTGCAACACGCATCTGCAAGTGAGTCAGGCTGGTGGAGATTACGCATGACAGCACAAGCAGTAAGTACTCGCAGTAGCTTTTTTCCTATGCTGCTGATTGGCATCTTGTTCTTTGTATTTGGTTTTGTGACCTGGCTCAATGGTGCTTTGATCCCGTTTTTAAAGATTGTATGTGAGTTGAATGAGTTTCAGGCGTTACTGGTCGCTTTTGCTTTTTATATCGCCTATGTGGTTACGGCATTGCCTATGTCAACGCTGTTAAATCGTGTTGGTTATCGACATGGCATGGTGATTGGTATTGGCATTATGGTTATCGGCTCCTTGCTGTTTATCCCTGCGGCTCAAAGCGCCCACTATGCGTTCTTTTTGGTGGCTTTGTTTATTTTAGGTACTGGTTTAACTATTTTACAAACCGCAGCGAACCCATACATTGTGTGTATCGGGCCTCGTGAAAGTGCGGCGATGCGAATTAGCATTATGGGCATTGTCAATAAAGGGGCAGGCTTTATTGTGCCCATTATTTTTGCTGCCTGGATCCTTACTGGCATGGAGCAATTCAGTGAAGAGGCATTGGCGATGTTAACGCCAGCAGAGCGGGCTGCACAGCTGAATGAGCTATCCAATCGTCTGGTAGTGCCGTATTTATACATGACAGCGGCATTATTGGTGTTGATGGCTTTTGTTTACTTCTCGCGTTTGCCTGAGCCTGAGCTGCACGAAGCCGGTGTCACTGAAGTGTCAACGACCAGCGGTAGCGATTGGAAAGCAATTTGGCATCATCCACAGTTGGTGCTTGGTGTCATTGCTTTGTTTGTTTATGTGGGTGTTGAAGTGATTGCAGGCGATAGCATCGGCTTGTACGGTCAGGGGGTAGGGGTGCCTCACTTTGGAATCCTGACATCCTATACCATGGGTTTTATGGTGCTAGGCTACCTGTTGGGAGTCCTGCTGATCCCGCGCTATTTATCTCAGGAGCGTGCTCTGCAAGGCTCTGCCGTAGTGGGTATGCTGTTTACTTTAGGGATCTTATTTTCATCGACCGATAGCACGGCGTTATCAGACGCGACCCTTGGCTGGTTTGCTGTTCCGCCTGTACCTGACTCTGTGTTGTTTCTTGCCTTGCTTGGTTTTGCCAATGCATTGGTCTGGCCTGCTGTGTGGCCCTTGGCACTGCATGGGTTGGGCCGTTTAACCGCCACAGGCTCTGCTCTACTTATCATGGGCATTGCCGGCGGTGCCTTGTTGCCCCTCCTGTATGGTTATCTGGCTCATACCAGTGGTAACAGTCAATCAGCGTACTGGATGCTGCTGCCCTGTTATGGTTTTATTTTCTTTTATGCCATCAAGGGGCACAAGATTACGTCCTGGAAATAAGCTGTTGAGAAATCAAAGTTTTCAGTTTTACGTTACTTGGTTACAGCGACTATACTAACAAAAAACAATGTTTGGATAGTCGCTTGATTGTCGCATTTACATCACTTTCCCAGTACTGGAACTTTAGCTGGCGTCAACTGTGGTTTTTCAGTTATATCAGCCTGGTTGGTGTGGTTGCCAACCTGCTTGCGCTGGACTTGCCCTATGTTGCGCCATTGCTATTGGGCAATACTGCATTTCTGGTTATCTTACTTCGATTAGGCCCACTATGGGGCGTAGCCAGTTTGCTGCTGGTCAGCCAGCCTTTTTGGGGCACCTTTTACATGTGGCTGAGTTTTGCCGAGTTCAGCCTGATCTTGCTTGGCTGGAGGCTTGGCTTTCAGCAGATCAAACTGTTATTTCTGCTTTGTTGGGGCGTTTTAACGCCAATCATCATGCTGCTTTATGGTGTATGGTGGCAGATGAGCTGGCCGCAGGTTGTGTTGTGTACAGCGGTGTTAACCAGTACCGGTGCGCTTAACTTACTTGGGGCCAGGCTGATCTTAAATGTGGCTGTCAGCTTTAATCAGCAGCGACATCAACGACTGGGGGAGCAGCTGGCCGGACGGGTTACCGTATTTTCTGCGGCTCCAGCATTACTACTGATATCAGCGGCTCTGCATGTGTTTGTTGGCATGGATTTAGCCAAGCACCACAATGAGCTTACACGTGTTGAGGAGCGTTTTTCAGCCCATAGTTCGCTGCAGCTTCATCTATACCGAGATGTATTACAGCAACTTGCCTGAAATTATCAATTGCAGCCAGATACGGATCTACTG
>JAIUMG010000122.1 GCA_022565655.1 Alkalimonas sp. | reverse complement strand
CGACATCCAACGCCAGCACATCAGCTGTGGGCGCGCGTTCCAGCAGATGGCAGGTTTTACCGCCTGGCGCACAGCATGCATCCAGGATCCGTTGGCCATTGGCGGGTGCCAGTAAGTGCGCTGCGAATTGAGCGGCGCCATCCTGCACAGCAAACCAGCCATCGAGGTAGCCTGGCAAGTGAGTCACATCTTGTGCTTTGCTCAGAAGAATGGCCTCAGGCAGCTCAGCAATCGGCTGCTGCCATTCGACCTCGGCGGTTGTTAACGCTTGTGTGAAATCAACGATTGAGACTTGCTGCAGGTTCACCCGCAGCCAGAGTGGCGCTTTTAGTTGATTGGCCTGCAAGATATCGACAAACTGATCCGGGTAGTCGAGCTGTAACTGTTTCACCAGCCAGCCTGGGTGGCTGAAGCGAATCGCATCAGGCTGTTGATCGAACTGGAACAGCTCAGGGCGGCGCTGCACCGTGCGCAGCACTCCATTGATCAGCCGGGTCATCGATTTGCCTTTCAATTGACGGGCTGCTTCAACGGTTTCACTAATGGCAGCATGATCCGGGATACGCAGCCAGTGCAGCTGATAAATGCCGACATAGAGCAAAAATTGCAGCGGGCGCAATTGTTTAATCAGCGGCTTTTCCATCAGTTGGCGGCAGATGCAGTCAAGTTGAGCAAGATAACGCAGTACACCGAAGCAAATCTCCTGCAACAGAGCCTGATCTTTACTGTCGGCTAACTGTTGCTGCGCTTTGGGCAGGACATCGGATAAAGAGCGCCCCTGATCCACCACCTGATAACAGCATTGAGCGGCCAGCGCTCTGAGATTAGTTGGCATCAGGCAGGCTCAGCACAGTGCCAGGCGTAAACCAGTCGGCGCGGCCATTGATAAAGTCAGCAATCGGCATGGCTTTTTTCCCCGGTGGTTGCAGTTGCGTAATCACCAGTACATGCTCGGCGGTGGCAATTTTTAGCCCTTGCCGATTGAGCGCCAGAATGGTGCCTGGCGGAGCTGGCTCAACGCTTGTTTCAACCAGCGCCTGCAGTACCTTGATCCTATGCTTGCCGTGTTGCAATACACTGACGGGCCATGGGTTAAAGGCACGGATTTCGCGTTCCAGTTGGCTGGCCGATTTATTGAAGTCGAGCAGGGCTTCATCTTTACTCAACTTGGCGGCGTAACAGGCCTGGCGTTCGTCTTGCACCTCTGCGGCTTGTTGCAGCTGCGGCAAGTTATCGAGGGCATCCAGCAAGGCTGTTGGCCCAAGTTGAGCCAGCTTGCTGTATAAAGAAGCGCTGGTGTCGGTTGCTTCTATAGCACAACTGACTTTGCTGAGCATGGCGCCGGTATCCAGGCCCACATCCATTTGCATGATGGTAATGCCAGTTTGATGATCGCCGGCCCAGATAGCTCGCTGGATAGGGGCTGCACCGCGCCAGCGAGGCAGTAAGGAGCCATGTACATTGATACAGCCCAAGCGTGGCGTGTCTAGTACCACTTGCGGTAGCAGCAGGCCGTAAGCCACCACCACCATCACATCGGCCCCCAAGTCACTGAGCTGCTGCTGAGCTTCAGCTTGTTTTAAGGATGCAGGTTGAAACACAGGGATGTGATGCTGTAAGGCTAATTGTTTGACCGGGCTGGCTGTGAGTTGCTGGCCGCGGCCAGCCGGGCGATCGGGCTGGGTATAAACGGCAATTAGCTCATGCTTGCTACGGAGCAATGTTTCCAGGTGCCGGGCGGCAAAATCCGGTGTACCGGCAAAAATAATTCGCAATGGGGCAGTCACTGTATATCCTGTTTACAGGGCGTGGCGTTCGGCCAGCCGTGCTTCTTTTTCAAGTTTTTTGCGGATCCGTTCACGCTTCAGCGGGGATAGATAGTCGATAAACAACTTACCCTGTAAGTGATCCAACTCATGCTGAATACAGATAGCCAGCAGGCCATCCGCATGCAGCTCAAACCACTCGCCTTGTGCATTCTGAGCTTTCACCGTGACTTCTTCAGCGCGTTGCACTTTGGCGTAGTTTTGCGGCACGGATAAACAACCTTCTTCGTAGCTGGTGTCACCGGTTGTATCAACGATCTCCGGATTAATGAATACCAAGGGGTCGTTTCGCTCTTCGGAAACATCAATCACCACCACACGGACATGCTCATCGACCTGGGTTGCCGCCAGGCCAATGCCATTTTCATCGTACATGGTCTCCAGCATGTTCTGGACAAGCTGCTGAATTTCGGGTGTAATTTCGCTCACCGCTTTGGCAACGGTGCGAAGGCGAGGATCTGGAAAATGCAAAACTCGTAGTACGCTCATAGGCTCCACAAATACTATGCTTAAATGAAATAACTGTGCTAAGGTCTAATTTTAGCCATTAATGAGCTCTATGAACAGCTTCGTCTGTCATAATTACAATAAGATCGCGCTGAGGGTGTCGGCATGTTAAAACCTATTCTCAAACTTTTGGCGCTGTGCGCCTTCTGTTGGGCTTCTATTGCTGCGGCAGATGTGTTGACGGTGCGTCAGGATGCACCGGAACGCTATGTCGTGAAAAAAGGCGATACGCTGTGGGATATTTCGGCACTGTATCTTAATGAACCATGGCGCTGGCCTCAGTTATGGCAAATGAATCCGCAAATCGATAATCCGCATTTGATTTTCCCTGGTGATGTGTTGAGACTGGTGTATGGCCCTGATGGTCGTCCTATGCTGGTGCGGGATGAGCGTGTGGTTCGGTTATCACCGCACACCCGGGTGACGGATAACCGGCCAGAGGCGGTGACTACGTTACCACTTGCGATGATCCGGCCATTTTTAACACATGATAAGCTCATGACCGCTGAGCAACTGAACGGCCAACCCTATATTCTGGGGGCGAGCTCCAATGTCAAAAATGCTACAGAAGGGCATATTCTTTATGCCAGGGGCGAGCTAGAGCCTGGTAAGGGGTATGCTATATACCGTCGTGGCAAGGCTTATATCGACCCGGAAACCAAAGATGAACTGGGGCATGAGCTTAGTCTGGTTGCAACGAGCCGGGCTTTTCGAACCGGCAATGCCGCCAACAGTGAACCTGCCTCCCTACAGGTGCTAGATGCTCGTCGAGAGATCCGTCAGGGCGATATTGTGCTGCCAGCCATTGATGGCGAAGCTTTACCGGCCTACTTTCATATGAGCCGGCCAGAGCAGTTGGTGGACGGTCTGATTATTGACACGACCTCCAACTTACGTGAATTCTCTAAATGGGACATTGTGATCATCAACCGTGGTGCTGCCGAGCAATTGCAGCCAGGCCATATGTTGAGCATTGTCCGTCCGTCACCGACGGTGGTCGACGGTAATAATGGTAAGCCAGTTTACCTTGAAGACTCGAGTCGTTATCAGCGTCTGGCGCGTAACTTTGGCCATGAACAAATCACGATGCCGCGTGAAATGGTCGGCCATCTGATGGTATTCAAAGTTGCTGAGCGAGCGAGTTATGCCATTGTCACCGATACCTATCGCCCGGTACGGGTAGGGGATCATATTGTTTCACCGTGGTAGAGTTTTTAGCTAGGAACCGATGTCATGGATGATATCAAACTATGGTTACAGCTGGCTCAGGCCGGTGTCAGTGGCTTTCAGATCCAGCGGCTCAGCGCGCATTGTTCAGCCGCTGACTTGTGTAAGCAACCCATCAGCACCTTACGCCAACTTGGTCTGAGTGAGGCGCAGGCTTCAAAGCTTCATCAACCTAATCAATCCGTCATTGAGCAAGCCTTGCAGTGGCAATCCCGCCGGGCTGATCACCAGATACTCTGCTTCGACGATGCCAGTTACCCCGCTTTACTGAGACAAATTCGTCAACCGCCTTTGGTGCTTTTTGTGGCTGGCGATGTCTCGTTACTGAGCCAGCCGCAACTGGCTATTGTAGGCAGTCGCCAACCCAGCCCAACTGGCCGTAAAATAGCCCATCAGTTTGCTGCGGAGCTGGTACGGCATGGTTATGTCATCACCAGTGGCATGGCCCGTGGCATTGATAGTTGTGCTCACCAGGGAGCTTTGTCCGTCGATGGCCCGACAATTGCTGTTTTGGGCAGTGGCTTGGAGCGGGTGTACCCGAAGTCGAATCGAGCGCTGGCAGAACAAATCTGCCAACAAGGCGCCATGGTGTCGGAATACTTCCCGCAGGAAGAAGCACGGCCAGCCTATTTCCCTCAGCGTAACCGTATCGTGGTGGGGTTGTCGAAAGGAACCTTGGTGGTTGAAGCCGCGTTAAAAAGCGGCTCACTGATCAGTGCCCAACTGGCGGTGGAGTCTAACCGGGATGTATTTGCCATTCCCGGTTCGATTTATCATCCGCAGGCAGCGGGGTGCCATGCACTGATCCAGCAGGGCGCTAAACTGACCACTTCTGTGGCCGATATCTTGGAAGAATGGACTTTTTTCGCAAAATCGAGTCTAAATACGCAGCAAAGTGAAAAAAAATCATCTCCAGACTTGTTCGATGACGCTTTGTTGGCTAACGTAGGAGATGAGGCCACTGCAGTTGACTTGATCGCAGAGCGGTCTCAACTGCCCGTGGCAGACACGACCATTGCCTTGCTGCAGCTTGAGCTGGCAGGTCTGGTGGCAGTAGTGCCTGGTGGCTACATCAGAGTGAGGAGTACCTGATCATGTTTGATATCCTCGTATACCTGTTCGAAAACTACATCCACAACGAATCGGAGATCTTTGTCGACCACGATGACCTGACCAAGGAACTAAGCCTGGCTGGTTTTCATGACGATGATATCTTCAGAGCTCTGCAATGGCTGGATAGCTTATCCAAACTGCAAGAAAGCCATGTTAAACCTTACTTAACCAAGATGACCGTTAGCTCCATGCGGATTTTCACCCCGCAGGAGGCCCGTAAAATGGATACCAGTTGTCAGGGATTCCTGATGTTTCTCGAGCAGATTAATGTGCTGGATGCCTCGACTCGTGAAATGGTGCTGGACCGGGTGATGGATCTGGATGGCCAGAGCATCAGCCTTGACGACCTGAAATGGGTGGTGCTGATGGTGTTGTTTAATGTACCTGGCCGGGAAAGTGCCTATGCTCAGATGGAAGATCTGATTTTTGATGAGCCAGATGGTCAACTGCACTAAATAAAAGGGGTGCAGTTGTTCTGCCTTGCTAACCTATTGTTATTCGCCTGGGTTTGGGAATGACATGGCGTTATGGCATACTGATGACCGGATGATTCTTCGGTAGCTATGGCCATGTCTTCACAGCACGACCCTTTATTTAAATTGGACCAAAGCCCTGGCAGTTGTCCGCTGTGTCAGCATTCGCTGCAGATCAAATCGGGCAAGAACGGCCCCTTTATAGGCTGTAGCAACTACCCATCCTGCCAATACATCAAACCATTGCATGAGCATGAACACAGCGTGGTTAAAACGCTGGATCATGAGCCCTGTCCCAAGTGTGGCCAGCCGCTGGCAGTAAAAAATGGTCGTTATGGTATGTTTATCGGCTGCAGTGCTTACCCGGCCTGTGATTTTATTGTGCATGACGAGCAAGAGACAACGGAGACTTACCCCTGCCCATGTTGCCACAAAGGCCAGCTGGTAGCGCGCATCAGTAAGTATGGTAAGCATTTTTATGGCTGCGATCGTTACCCGAAGTGCAAGTTTTTGTTGAATGAGCAGCCGGTTGCGGGGCAGTGCCAACAGTGCGGCTTTGCTTTGTTGCAAAAAAAGAAAACGGCCAAAGGCGAAAAGCTGCTCTGCGCAGATAAAAACTGCCTGGCAGAGCAAGCCTCAAGCGATTAATCAGAAATTACACGTCAAGACGTTGCAGCATGGTGTCCAGTTCAGGAAAGTGCGTGGCTGGCAGCAGGCTGATTAGCTCGGCAAAGCGTTGCTTGAGTTCGGCCGTCGTTCCAGCCGATAGGTTAATATGGCCCATCTTACGGCCTGGCCGGGCGGTTTTACCATACCAATGCAGGTGCAGTTCTGGAATTGCCAGTAAGTTCTCTGGCAGTTTGTCTATGCCAAGGATATTCACCATCAGAGTCGGCCGTTGCAAGCTAGTTTCACCTAGCGGTAAGTGGCAAACAGCGCGGATATGATTGGCAAACTGACTGCTATCACTGCCTTGCTGAGTCCAGTGTCCGGAGTTATGTACCCTAGGCGCAATTTCATTGACCAGCAGAGTGTCACCAACGACAAAGAACTCAATGGCCAAAACACCAACATAGTTCAGTTGTTCGGCAATGGCGCTAAACATTTGTTCCGCCTGCGCCTGAAGTGGATGCTGTGCTCTGGCAACAGAGACACTCAGGACGCCATTGACATGGTGGTTCTCAGTCAGCGGATACCATTTAATCTGGCCATCGCTCGCTCTGGCACCCACCAGTGATACTTCGCAATCAAATGGAATAAACTGCTCTGCTACTATGCCCTGATCAATTTTTTTCGACGATTGCTTCAGAAACTGAGTGATATCGGCCCAGACCGCATCGACCTGCTCGATTGATTTGATACGCCACTGGCCTTTGCCATCGTAGCCTTCCAATGCGCTTTTCAAGACCAATGGCAAACCAAGGCTGGCTATAGCGGCATCAAAATCCGCGCGACTTTTGACCGGTTGGAAGGCTGCCGTGCGAACCCCCGCTTGTTGCAGCAGGGCTTTTTCCCTTCGCCGGTCGCCTCCGGCTAAAATAGCGGTACTGCCTGGATAAAACTTACCACTTTGCTGGCAGGGCTCAAGCACCGATAGCGGAATATGTTCGAACTCAGCGGTGACGACATCGGCTTCGCGCAGGGCTTGTTGCAGTCCTTCCCCAAGTACTTGCTGGCTGAGGGGGTGGATAACTTGATCGCTGCGCACATCAAAGGCTTCAACGTCGATATTCAGCGGCAAGGCTTCCAATGCCATCATTCGGGCAAGTTGGCCAGCTCCCAACACCAGTACCTTCATAGTGTTAACCCCGAAGGATCAGGCTGACTAAGGACTTTATCGGTTTGTTGCTGGCGGAACTGATCAACTTTCTTCATCAGCTCGGCATCCTGGGTCGCGAGAATTTGCGCTGCCAATAAGCCTGCGTTAGCCGCTCCGGCATCGCCAATGGCCAAAGTGCCAACGGCAACGCCCTTTGGCATTTGCACGATAGATAATAATGAGTCCATCCCTTTGAGCGCCTTGGACTGCACCGGTACGCCCAAGACAGGCAAACTGGTAAAGGCTGCCGTCATGCCGGGTAGATGGGCAGCTCCACCGGCACCGGCAATAATCACTTTCAGGCCACGCTCGGCAGCGGATGAGGCATAATCAGCCAGCAGTTGAGGGGTGCGATGGGCGGAAACTACTTTGGTTTCGTATTGAATGCCAAAATAATCCAGCATATCAGCGGTATGCTTCATGGTTGGCCAGTCTGAGGTCGAACCCATTATAATCCCGACGTGCATTGGAGTTTCCTTCTGAAGAGAATGAAGTGTGATCGCGAAAGCGGTATTATAGCGGGAACTGCCACTGAATTGAATTTTTACTGAAGAGCTGATGACGAAAACGCATTCGATTGAACAAGTGATAGAGCTGGTCCAGGCGGGTGAGGTGATTGCCTACCCAACCGAGGCAGTGTATGGCCTTGGCTGCGATCCCTTGCAGCAACAGGCCGTATTGAAATTATTAGCCATTAAGCAGCGCCCGGTTGAGAAGGGATTAATCTTAGTGGCGGCTAATTATTCGCAGCTGTTGCCTTATGTGGATGACCAGGCCATTCCTCTGGAACGGCGCTCGGCTATTTTTTCCAGCTGGCCTGGTCATGTCAGCTGGGTGTTGCCTGCCAGCAAAAGCGCACCTGCCTGGATCACCGGCCAGCATACCAGTATTGCGGTTCGGGTTAGTGCCCACCCAGTGGTACGAGAGCTTTGTTTGGCGTTGAACCATCCGCTGGTCTCGACCAGTGCCAACCGGGCAGGCCAGGATGCGATTCGGGATCTTGCCGAGCTGGATACTGCATTGGGTGCCGAGTTGGCCGCTATTGTTGGCGGAGAGCTTGGCGGTGCCAGTCAGCCCAGTCAGATCCGTGATGCCATTCAAGGCCAGACGTTAAGGAGTTAGCGGTGCAAACTGATCATAAAGAACAGCAGTTGCCTCAGGTGCAGGCATTTTTACAACAGTTGCAGGATCAAATTTGTCAGGCCCTGCAGCAAGCCGATGGTGGCGCAACCTTTATTGAGGATGCCTGGCAGCGGCCTGAAGGTGGCGGTGGACGTAGCCGGGTTTTAACCGGCGGAGCTGTGTTTGAGCAGGCAGGCGTGAACTACTCCCATGTGTATGGTGCTCAGATGCCTGCTTCGGCTACGGCACATCGGCCTGAATTAGCCGGGCGCAGCTTTCATGCTTGTGGGGTATCTTTGGTGATCCACCCATTGAACCCGTTTATACCAACCACTCATGCTAATGTACGCTTTTTTATTGCTGAGAAAGCAGGTGAGGAGCCGGTGTGGTGGTTTGGCGGTGGTTTTGACCTGACACCGTTTTATCCGTTTGAAGAGGATGTGGTGCATTGGCATCAAGTGGCGAAAGCAGCCTGCGATCCTTTTGGTGAGCAGTACTACCCAGATTACAAAAAATGGTGTGATGAATACTTTTACCTGAAACATCGGGCTGAGACTCGGGGGGTGGGTGGTTTATTCTTTGATGATTTAAACGAGCCCGGTTTTGAGCAGAGCTTTGCCCTGATGCGCTCTATCGGTGAGGCTTTTTTACCAGCCTACTTGCCGTTGGTCGAAAAACGCAAAGAAACACCCTATGGTGAGCGTGAGCGACAGTTCCAGCTGTACCGCCGCGGCCGCTATGTCGAGTTTAATCTGGTGTACGATCGGGGCACCTTGTTTGGTTTGCAAAGCGGTGGCCGCACCGAGTCGATTCTGATGTCGATGCCGCCGCTGGTTTGCTGGCAATATGGCTATCAACCAGAGCCTGGCAGCCCGGAGTTTTTGTTGTACGATCGTTACTTAAAGCCGCAAGATTGGCTTGGCCTTAACAATTAATCATATGGCTCGCCAGTTGCCCCAGTGACTGGCGAATGCCTTCTCGCAATAGCTCATGCTCCACCACTTCATCCAGCGCTTTATTCATGCAAAACATCCACTGATCACGTAGCTGCTGGTTAACGGTAAAAGGCAGATGACGGGCGCGCAGCCGTGGATGGCCGTATTTCTGTTCAAACAGCGGAGGGCCGCCTAACCAGCCGGAGAGAAACTCAAAGAATTTTTGCCGGATGCCATGCAGGGGTTGGGGGTGGATGGCATACAGCTCTTTTGCCTCTGGGGCGGCTTCCATCACATCGTAGAAGCGGTCTGCTAATTGACGCACCTTGGCTTCCCCCCCCATCAGTTGATAAGGCGTTT
>JAIUMG010000121.1 GCA_022565655.1 Alkalimonas sp. | reverse complement strand
CTCTGCACCAACGGCAACCACTCGAGTTTGATATTATACGCGACCGGGGAGCCCTGTTCCGTGATACCAGTGAAGGCTGGGTGGAAAACACCTATATCCTGCGTATTATTAACAAATCCCAGCATGAGCGGAGCTTCGCGATTAGCTACAGCGGGCTGGACGATGCCCGCTGGATAGGCCCAGAGCAAGTCACGGTGGCCGGTGGCGAAACCATTAGCCAACCCATCAGTTTGGCCGCTGATCCCTGGGAACTACCCGAACCCATCACCGACGTAACCTTTACAGTTACCGTACTAGAGCAACCGGATATTCAAGTCTCCCAAACCAACCGGTTCTTTTCACGGCGCTAAGCGGCTTCGTGCTATAGTCGCTGCATACTTTGTATTGCAGCGACTGCCGGAGCTCTATGTCTGCTTTTTGTTTTACCTCGTTGACCCCCGATACCGTGCTGGATGCGCTTGAGCACTATGGCATGGTGATCGATTCAGGCTTAACCGCCCTCAATAGCTATGAAAACAGGGTCTATCAATTTCGCGGCGAGCTTGAAGCTGAGCCCGGAACCCAGCGCTGGGTGGTGAAATTCTACCGGCCGGAGCGCTGGAGCCCTGCTCAACTGCAAGAAGAGCACGACTTTACCTTTGAGTTAGCTGAAGCCGATGTGCCAGTGGTTGCCCCCGTCATATTAAATGGTCAATCGGTGCTGCCCTATGAAGGTGGTTATTTTGCCCTGTTTCCCAGCCGCGGCGGCCGTACGCTGGAAACCGACAACGAAGAGCAACTGGCATTGCTCGGCCGTTTTCTTGGGCGCTTGCATCAGGTCGGTCAAGCCAGCACTTTTGCACACCGCCCCGCATTCAGTGCCGATAGCCATTTGCATCAGAGCCGCAGCGTGCTAACCAGCTGCCCTTTTATACCAGACAGCCTACAGCAGCCATTCTTTACCATTCTTGATATGGTGATAAAGCTGGCCAGCCAACAATATCAGCCCACGCACCCCATTCGCCTGCATGGTGATTGCCATGCAGGCAATTTATTTATTGATCAGCAAGGGCCTTTCTTTGTTGATCTGGATGATTGCCGGATGGGCCCGGCGATACAGGATATCTGGATGATGTTATCTGGCGAGCGCAGTGAGCAACTGCTCTATCTGGATATTATGCTGGAAGAGTACCAGCAGTTTTGTGATTTTAACCCAGCAGAATTAAAACTGATCGAGCCCCTTCGTGCCATGCGTATGATCCACTACATGGCCTGGCTGGCCCGGCGCTGGCAAGATCCAGCCTTTGCAATGAACTTTCCCTGGTTTGCAACAGACAAATACTGGGAGCAACAAATACTGGTGCTGAAAGAGCAATTGTTTCTGCTGCAACAACCCCCATTGTCGCTGCAGCCCGGCTATTGATCCGGAACTCATGTTAAATCCTGGCTTTTTTTGCTAGGCTAGCAACCAACACCATATGTCTTTTTGAGGAAGTAAATTATGATAAAAAAGCTGTTTGCAGCCCTGTCGTTGGCAGTTTTATTTAGTGCTTCGGCTTTTGCCCAACAGTTTGTTCAAGGCACTCACTACGAAGTGATTGCCGAACAAGCCACTAGCAAGCCTGAGTTAAAAGAATATTTTTCTTTTTTTTGTGGTGGTTGTGCATCAATAGAACCTTTGGTTCAGCAGCTGAGTGCTAACCTTCCTGAAGATGCTGAATTCAAAAAAGTGCATGTCGATTTTGTACGCGGTGCCTCGCCCGAGGTGCAAAACACCCTGGCCCGGGCCTATCTGGTGGCCAAAGCACATGGCGTTGCCGACCAATTCTCAACCGCGGTTTTTAATCACATTCACCGCCAGCGCAATCAAATCCGCAATGACAGCGATGTGCGTTCCATTGCTTTAGGTACCGGCATTGATGCCGATGCCTACGACAAGCAAATCAATAGCTTCTCGGTGCGGATGGGTGCCACCGTGATGCGCAATGAACAAAACGAACTTTCCCGCGCACGCGTGCTAACCGGCGTGCCTTTGTTTGTCGTCAACGGTAAATACAAAATCAACAACAGCAGCCTGGACAATCGCAACTTTGCCACCGAGCTGGAGCAGTTGATAGATTACCTGCTGCAAAAAGACAGTTAAGGCAAATATTCCAAAGGGCACTTCTCGTGCCCTTTTTTGCTGCAGGAAAGCATAGCTTATCCACCGCACTTACTCACCAAATTGAACCGGCTCAGCATAAGCCAGCCCCCAAAAGCAGCTGGCAGCTACCAGTGCAGTCATCAATTTATTCATGTTTGTTGCTCCTTTGAGTCAGGGCCGATGGCTACAAAAAACAATTATGACCAGCATCGGTTTGAAATACAATGCAGGCAATTTTTCTGCTAATCGCCTTAGCTACGGCACGAAAGCACTTCGATTTATGGTAAGTTTCCTCTACAGTTTTAATAGCACACGAAAGCGATAAGAAACATCTTATGCAAACCTCAACTGCCATAGGCTTGGGTGACCCACAGGCCAGATTTCGAGTGTATGTGGCGAAACACCCACCGATGCAGGAGTATACCGGCTTAGTTGATATTCAGCCGCTTGGCCGCGGTGAAATCGACAGCATCAACCAGGCCTGTGGCAACGGCTGGCGCAAGCTGTTTAATGTGTATGCCAAGTTATTATTTGCTTTGGATACCAACCGCTTTGGCTTTAATCAACTGGCCAGTAGCTGGCAGCACTACCGTGATCAGCATTTACTGCGACAGGGCAGTAACACGGCTTTGCTGTTCCGTGCTCCACAGCTAACCCCGGACGACCAGATGATTCATATCATCGCAGGCCGGACTCACGCCAAACATCTGCTAAGCCAGGGCTTAGCAGCCCAACTAAACTGGCTGGATCACGAGTTTGCTATTGATGTCAGCAACCGCCTGCTGGTATGCCCCTATTTTGACTACCGGCAGCTGAATAATGAAAAGCTGGCCCGGCTGGCTGAACTGCTTAAGGAACTCTAAGCCAGGCAAGCGATAAGACACAATAATATCCAAAATGCATATTGTTTTGAAACCACACTTTTATGCGCCAATTAATGTTATTTTATATATTTTTATGCGCATAAAAGTGTGGTTTATTTTGTTTTTACGCGCATAAAAGTGTAATGTGTGCGAATCTTTGATCAGGTGCTATTGCCATGAAGCGTGTATTGTTATCCGAACTGTTAGCCTGGAAGGCGAAAACTCAACGCAAGCCGCTGTTGATTAATGGTGCCAGGCAAACCGGTAAAACCTATTTGTTGCAGGAGCTATTGGGGCAACACTTTGCCCAGGTGTTACGTATCGATTTTCTGGAATCTCCCCAGATGGCTGAGGCCTTTACCGGCTCGCTGGCGCCGGAGGATATCCTGGCGAATATTGAACTGCTTACAGGGCAGCGCTTTCATGCCGACACCGATTTACTGATCCTGGATGAGATAGGTGAATGCCCGCGCGCGGTCACCTCATTGAAATATTTTGCTGAAAAAGCACCCCAGCTGTTTGTGGCTGCCAGCGGCTCTAATATTGGCTTACTAAATAGCTTCCCGGTCGGTAAAGTGGAGCAATACGTCCTCCGCCCTCTGACCTTTCAGGAATTTTTACTGGCATCCAACGAGCAGGCCCTGATCAAAGCGTACAATAATCAACTGAACTCATCAGCTGCTCACACCCAGCTATTTGATAAGCTCACGGATTATTATTTTACCGGCGGCATGCCGGAAGCCGTTAGTACCTGGTTTCAGCAGGCCGAACATGGCCCGTTAGAGCAGGTCAAAGCAGTGTCCCGTATTCATGCAGATCTAATCGCCGGCTATGTACGGGATTTTGGCAAATACTCCGGCAAGGTCGATGCGGGCCTGATTGAATCCATTTTTACGGCGGTACCAGCGCAGCTGGCCGCGGTGCTGGATGAATCGGTAAAACGCTTTAAGTTTAAACAGGTGCATGAACGCAAATCGCGTTATCAGCAGCTGGAAAGCGGTATATCCTGGCTGGAAAAATGCCGACTGGTGCTAAAAAATCATCCCCTGGAGGGGCTCGTCCGTAGCCCGCTGGCGGCCTACAAAAAAGACAATATGGTGAAGTTGTTTTTGTTTGATGTCGGTTTACTGAACCATATGCTGGGTGTCAGCTATCTGGAAATTAAACGTCAGGGTTACCAGTACAAAGGTTTTATTGCAGAAAATTTTGTGCAACAGGAATTGGCGGCGTTGGGCCTTGATCCAACCTTTTCCTGGAGCGATGCGCGAGCTGAAATTGAATTTATTCTATCGGATCAGGCTGGCAATTGTATCCCGGTGGAAGTAAAAAGCGGCAAGCGCACTCGGGCAAAGTCACTACAATCCTACATTGAAAAGTGCAATCCGGTCAGAACCATCAAACTGACAGGCACACAAGGCTCATCCCCGCTTGAACAACAGCATTTAGTGTACCCGCTGTACTATACCGCCCATGCTGTTCGCAAGTTAATCATGGCTTAAAGGTAAGTAACCGGTTTAGTACTTCAGCACAAGCAAAAGATGTATCGAAAATACCATTCAGGCGTTCAGTGCTCAGCTAACTAAGTGCCCGTATGAGAATCAAGCGTTGCTTGATTAAGCTGCTTTAAAGCATGCGTTAGATAGTCTGTTGCAGATTTAATTGCAGTTCCTTTTTCAACCTGCGCCAACGTCCCACGATTTTATGCAGCTGATACACCACCAGCAGATAAACAATGAGCGTCAGATCCACCATCCCTGTCGTAAGTGTGCTGTACAAAATTCCGACCATGCCAGAATACCCAAGCAGCAAGCAGGCGAGTAATCCGAGGTAGTAACCTTTGACCAGACCATAAAAGCTTACAGCCATCAGCAGAAAAAAAGCCCAGACAATCAGAAGCACCTGTGCTGGGTTAGCACTAGTAAAGGTAACATAGCGGGAAGAAAAGTCACCAAAGGCATTCAGGCTGATCCACACAAACATCGCGCAATAGAACAATAATAGTGAAACACCACAAAACCTAAACCAGGCTGGCACAGCTTTGCTGCGCTGCTCAAGTAAAACACTATCGGGTGAGGTTAAGCCTATCATGCCAATGTCCTTATTGTGCAAAATATTTAGTATCGAAATAATAGCATAAATGCAACAAAAAGTGTTTAGTTAGCCAGCAACGGTTTCAGGTAATGTCCGGTAAAGGATTTTTTGCATTTGGCCACCGTCTCAGGTGTGCCAGCAACCAGGATTTCACCACCACCACTACCGCCTTCCGGGCCTAAATCGACGATCCAGTCGGCGGTTTTGATGACGTCCAGGTTGTGCTCGATGACGACCACGGTATTGCCATGGTCGCGTAGCCGGTGCAGTACGTTCAGTAGTTGCTGTACATCGTAAAAGTGCAGGCCGGTGGTGGGCTCATCCAGAATGTACAGGGTTTTGCCGGTATCGCGCTTACTGAGCTCACGGGCCAGTTTCACCCGCTGTGCTTCGCCGCCCGATAGCGTGGTAGCCGACTGGCCGAGCTTGATGTAGCTTAAACCGACATCCAGCAAAGTTTGCAGCTTGCGATTGATGGCCGGGATGGCTTTGAAAAACTCTTGGGCGTCTTCCACCGTCATATCCAGCACTTCGTGAATATTCTTGCCTTTGTATTTCACTTCCAGTGTTTCACGATTGTAGCGCTTGCCCTTACAGACATCGCAGGGCACATAAACATCGGGTAAAAAGTGCATTTCTACCTTGATCACCCCATCACCCTGACAAGCCTCGCAGCGGCCACCTTTGACATTAAAACTGAAACGGCCGAGCTGATAGCCACGGGAGCGCGCTTCCTGTGTGCCGGCAAACAGCTCGCGCACCCCGGTAAAAATACCGGTGTAGGTGGCGGCATTGGAGCGGGGGGTGCGGCCTATCGGGCTCTGATCGATATCAATGACTTTATCGAAATGCTCGAGCCCTTCAATGGCCTGATGCGGTGCTGGATCTTTGCCTTCGCCTTTGTTTAAAACCTTGTGCGCCACCCGGTACAGGGTATCGTTGATCAAGGTTGATTTGCCCGAACCGGAGACGCCGGTAATGCAGGTCATTAAACCAAAAGGAATGGCCAGATCGACTTTTTTCAGATTGTTGCCTGTAGCGCCGACTACCTTTAACCATTTGTCGGTCAGCGGGGTGCGCTGCTGCGGCACTTCAATGCGGCGTTTGTTGCTGAGGTACTGGCCAGTCAGGGATTCCTCGCAGGCTTTTATGTCCTCCAGCGTGCCCTGCGCCACGATATAGCCACCATGCACCCCGGCACCCGGACCAATATCCAGAATATGATCGGCGCTACGGATGGCATCTTCATCGTGTTCGACCACGATCACGGTATTGCCCAGATCGCGTAAATGCGTCAGGGTGCCGAGCAAACGGTCGTTATCGCGCTGGTGCAAACCAATCGAGGGTTCATCCAGCACATACATCACCCCGACCAGGCCGGCCCCGATCTGACTGGCTAAGCGGATACGTTGCGCCTCACCACCCGACAGGGTTTCAGCGCTGCGTGATAAGGTTAAATAGTTCAGGCCGACATTGACCAGAAAACGCAGCCGGTCCTGAATTTCTTTTAATATTTTTTCAGCGATTTGCGCCCGCTGACCGCTTAGTTGCAGTTGCTGGAAAAAGTCCAGGCAATCACCAATAGAGCGTTCGGTGATCATCGGCAGGTTGGTCTGGCCGATAAACACATGGCGGGCCTCTTCCCGCAAACGGCTGCCATTGCAGCTGGGGCAAGGTTGGCTGGCCATATGCTTCACCAACTCATCCCGCACCGAGTTCGACTCAGTATCGCGGTAGCGCCGCTCCATATTAGGAATAATGCCTTCAAAAGGGTGATTACGGCGCACGGTATCGCCGCGGTCATTCAGATAAGTAAAGTCGATCTTGGTCGCACCACTGCCATACAACACCGCTTGCTGCTGCTTTTTGCTCAGCTCTTTAAAGGCGTCTCAACATCAAAACCGTAATGTTTCGCCACCGATTTCAGCATTTGATGGTAATAAAAACTACGTTTATCCCAGCCGCGAATGGCGCCACCAGCCAGACTCAGACTGTCGTTACTCACCACCTTGGCCGGGTCGAAAAACTGCTTCACTCCGAGGCCATCACAACTGGGGCAAGCACCGGCCGGGTTGTTAAAGGAAAACATCCGCGGCTCCAGCTCGGTCATCGAATAACCACAAGTTGGGCAGGCAAAATTAGCAGAGAATATCAGCTCTTCTTTGGTGGCATCGTCCATGTAGGCCACCCGAACCACACCAGCAGATAGCTGCAAGGCAGTTTCCAATGACTCGGCCAGACGTTGTTGAATATCATCCCGCACTTTAATACGGTCGATCACCACTTCAATGGTGTGCTTTTTGTGTAGCTCCAGTGTCGGTGGGTCGGATAAGTCACAAACTTCACCGTCGATACGGGCGCGGATATAGCCCTGAGTCACCAGGTTTTCCAGCAATTTGACATGTTCACCTTTTCGATCGTGCACCACAGGCGCCAGCACCATCATTTTGCTGCCTTCCGGCAAGGCCAAGACCTTATCGACCATTTCGCTGATGGTCTGAGCCGCTAAGGGTAAATCGTGCTCCGGGCAGCGTGGCTCGCCGACACGGGCAAACATCAGCCGCAGGTAATCGTATATTTCCGTGATGGTACCCACGGTGGAGCGCGGGTTGTGTGAGGTGGATTTCTGTTCAATCGAAATAGCTGGCGACAAGCCTTCGATGTGATCGACATCGGGCTTTTCCATCATGCTTAAAAACTGCCGGGCATAGGCGGATAAGGACTCCACATAACGGCGCTGACCTTCGGCATACAGCGTATCAAAGGCCAGTGATGATTTACCGGAACCTGATAAACCAGTCACCACAATCAGTTTGTCGCGGGGAATATCGAGAGAGAAATTCTTCAGATTGTGGGTCCGGGCACCCCGGATAGAAATTTTGTCCATGATCAGATCCAATAGCCAGCTGAGGGGTGGCAAAATGACGCCACTAACCTGTACAAATATACACTATCTGCACAGCCGGTAAAACCACCAAAACGAAGAGAACGTGACAAAGCTGGTTTTGGTTTTCCAGGCGCCACAAAATAAGTCGTCGTAAGAACAAGTGTACCGTGCAAATCAGACGGCTAGGAATAATTTGCGCTGCAAACAAAAAAAGCGCCCCGCAGGGCGCTCAGGTACGGGAGTGGTACCTTAAAAGCGGTAGCTGATGCTGAATTCCGCGCTACGTGGCATGATGTAACGGCCATTCGGCGCTGTAGGGTTACGTGGATCCCCTTCGGTCAGGCCATTTTTGTCAGTCAGGTTAGCCACCGAGAGCTGAGCCGTTAACTGGTCGGTCACTTCCAGCTGCATCCCCAGATCGATTTTGCTGTAGCCTTTTAAGGTCACGCTATTGCTATTGTCGGCATAGCGATCCGACACGGCGGAGACAGTACCGTACACAGTGGCAAACATCGTGCCCAGATCAAAACCATAGCTTGGCGTGACACGAGCTTGCCAGCGCGGCTGACGCATAGCGCGATTGCCGACAATGCTGTCATCCGGATGATTGGTGATTTCCGTTTGTTGCAAGGTCGAGTTTAAATTAATGGCCAGACCATTACGGGCCATGAAGTTAAAGTCCACTTCAACCCCTCGCGCCTCGGTCGTTAGCACCTCGGCAGGAGCTCCTGGCCGGGCGACAAAGGTTTCCCCTTTTGCTTCATTGATAAAGGCAGTTAGGTACAGGCTGTAGTTTTGCTCGGCCCATTTATAGCCCAGCTCGTACTGGGTGATTTCGTTGATCAGCTTGTCACCTGCAGTGTAGGCATCAAAATTATCACGGAAATCATCGAAGTAAGGCATTTTCTGCCCACGGTTGGCACGAACAAACATCCCCATATTGCGCTGCCACATCCAGTTGACTCCGGCGGTCCAGGCAATTTTGCTTTCATCGTAATCGACGGCTTTACTGATCTGGCCATTCAGCCCTTCATCCACCACGTAACTGATACTGTGGTTTTCATTACGGATACCGGCATCAACCCGCCATTGATCATTGATTTGATACTCGGCTGCCGCATAAAGCGCCCGGGTATGGCCATCGCCGGTTGAGTCGATATCGTAATTCCAGCTGCAGCTTTGCAGGCTGTCGTTGCAGCCAATACCGCTGAGCAGCTCACCGCCCTTAGCCAGCACATGCCAGGCCTGATTGCCGATCGACCACCAGTCTTTCACCGAGTAGCGGGTATCGAAATAACCTACTGTATAGACCGCCTGATCGGTGGTATGGCTTAACGCTAAATCATTGGTAAAGGCATCAATGTCTTTTAGCACCACCCAGCGGCCTAACTGCTGTACCTGAGTGTCATCACCATACACCGTCCCTGTCGCCACTCCGGT
>JAIUMG010000120.1 GCA_022565655.1 Alkalimonas sp. | reverse complement strand
CCAATCCAGAACTGACGCAAGCGGTGATCAAAGCAGCGCAGCAGCATGGTTTGATCCTGTTGGCCTGTGGATTTTATGGCAATGTCATCCGGTTTTTACCTCCTTTAACCATCGAGTTTGATGTGATGAATGAAGGGTTGGAAAAATTGGAAGTGTTGATGCACTCCATACTTGGTCAATAATATCGGCAGAACAACCAAGCTGAGTTTGCTTTAGCTTGGTTGTTCTGCGTTTTGCAACCAGGGCTGCAAAGGCGCTAATTCCTGGCTGAAATGCTGCCAACGCTGGAGCGACGACTGATAGATAGGCTGGCGGATCTGGCTAGCACTGCCGGTAGCACTGGCTTGTTGGTTCAGTTGGTGAAAATTCAGGTAATCGTCCTGCCAGGGCAGATCGCAAAAGGCAAACAACGCTGGGGCGACCTGCTCTGGCTGGCGGACCAGATTTTCGTATTGCACCTGATGAATTCGGCCTGGTAGCAACTGCTGCCAGTGTTGCATCAGCTGTTGATACCCCTGCATATAGCGGCCAAGCTCGGTCAGATCGTAGGAAAATGGGTAGGCATTGGCAAACAGGTGCTTGTAGATCGCATAGGCATGATCCATCGGCTCTCGTTGGATATGAATAATTTTGGCATTCGGCAAAGCCAAAGCAATCAGGCCGACATACAAGAAGTTCAATGGCAGTTTGTCGACAAAGTAGGTTTTTTGCCCTGTCAGCGGCCGTGTGCTGTCGAGGTAAGCTTGCCCAAGCTGTTGCCAGTTTAACTGAGCGCTTTGCTGTACCATGGCCATTTTACCCATTACCGACTGGCCGGTGTTGTTTTGGGCAGGACTCAGTTGCCGGATGGCCTGCTGCAGGCACTGGGCAAAGTTATTCAGTTCACCGGCTAACTGTACTTTTGGCGAACAGCCTAAAAAGCGCTCTAACAAGGTCGAACCGGCCCGAGGCAATCCCAGAACAAAAATTGGCTCTTCAGAGTCGCAACCGCTGGCCGCTTGGTTGATCAAGTTGGCATCGAATGTCTCGGCTATGGTATGCATCACAGCCAGATCCTGCTCAACATCATAGTGCAGATGCTGGCGCCTTAGTGTCGCTCCCTGCTTTAATGCTTGAAACGATTCAGAGTGCAGCTGTAAGTCTTCCAGTGATTTGGCAAGTGCATAGTGGAGCTGCACCCGTTCTTTCGGGCTTAAATCACCGCGATCTAACTGCTGCTGGATTGAACTGATATGGTTTTGCTCCGGGCTTTGTTTGCGTAGGCCAACCAGAAAGTGCCATGCTTCGGCATCGTTTGGCACCAGTTGCAAGGCTTTAAGTACATGCTGCTCCGATTTTTTGAGCTGTCCACAAATTCGCAGCATGGTGGCGTAATTAAAGTGCAGGGTGGCGTTGTCCGGCTGCAGACTCAGTGCCCGTTGATATAACCCTGATGCGTTCTCGTACTGCTGCAACTGGCTCAGCTGCATCGCCAACCGGCTTAGCTGAATGGCATCATCAGGTGCTTTGCCAGCAAGCTCTTGCGCCAGTGTCTGCGCCGCAGTGATTTGTTGGCACAACAAGTAACATTCAAGCAAGCGCAACCGGACGGCAAACACGTTGGGTTCTAATGCATTGGCCCGCTTGGCAAACTCCAGCGCTTTCACCGTTTGCTGGCTTTGTTCGGCAAAGTGACTGGCCGCCAGCCAGCATAGACTCTGCTGTGGAAAAACACGCAACAGGTGCTGAAGTATTGTTTTGGCGGTGGCCAGATCCTGACGCTCTAGTGCTTGCCAGAATGGTGTCAACGATTGATTGATATCGGGCTTTGAATGAGACGGTTGCATTGCGTATCCAGTGATGGACTCTGTTGCTATCTAAGCAGGGTTGCATCGAGGATGCAACCCTGCATCAGTCTAGAAGCGATAGGTGACCGAGAGCCCTATTGTGCGTGGTTGAGTAATGTAGTCTTTGGAGCCATTGCCGAGGAAGTCTTGCCCTGGCTCGGTGCCCATATAACCTTCAGACAAGATGCCAGTGACGCCATCTTCATTGAAAATATTACGAAGGAATAGCGCAAACTGCCATTGCTCGCCATACAAGGTGGTACTTAAATTGGCCAACCAGAATGCAGGCAAATCGAAATCGAAATTTGGATTGCTGCCCAGTGCATTGCGTGAACTGGATTGATAGTACAGGCCTGCCGTGGTGACCAGATAGTACTGAGCTGAGATATCGTAGCTATGGCTTAGGTTACCGCTGAAGGTATGTTTGGCAGTGCTTGGCAATTGCTCACCCTTACGCGAGTGGATGAAACTGCTTGGGTTCGCCGGAGTGCCCGATGGTGCGATCAGATCGGCGGTTAGCTTGGCATCGACGTGCGAATAACCGAGACTGTAGCTCAGGCTGGAGCTAAAGTAGCCGCGTAGCTCCAGTTCAAGACCTTGTGTGCGAGCTGACTCGCCATTCACTGCAGCAAAGAAACCCCAGTTAGGCGTGCTGATGTTCAGTTGTGGATCGTCCCAATCGGTGTAAAACAAGGATGCTGAATAGAAATGCTGGCCAGCCATGCCTTTTATACCAACTTCGTAATTCAGTACTGAGTCAGCATCGTAACTGAGGTAGTCTGGATTTTCCGCAAAGGCGCCGGTGATTGGCACCGCAGTGGTACCTCCGCGGCGATAGCCTTCTGAAATGGTGGCGTACAACATGCTGTTTTCAGTCCAGTCGTACGACAGGTTCAGTTTAAATAAAGTGCCATTGTCACTGAAGGCGGAGTTCATTATCGCCGGACCAGGATAAATGGGTAGCTCAATCAAGGTGTCATTGCTGATTTTGTTGTGAAAATAGCGCATACCGAACGTCGCCCTAAAGACATCACTCAGATGCCAGGTCAGCTCACCGAAGACAGAGGTATCGCGAACATTTCGGTTGTCACGATAGAGGAAATCCTGATCGCCAAGTACGCCGCCCCAGCTGGCTAGCGTCTCATCAAAGCCACTGGCTTGTGCCCATTCGGTAAAGCCGGGTAGAAAGCTATCCTGACCTGAACGAGTGTCTTGATCCAAATAAAAGGCACCAAGGATCCAGTCCAGTTGACGGCCGCCATTCGAGACTAGCCGGAGCTCCTGAGCAATGCCTTTATCCTGATAAAAACGTTCTGCTGATGCCATCGGGCGAGGCGAACCACCGTAGTACCAGGCAAACCAGTTGTTCTGAGCGTAGAAACCAGTGTTGTCACTGGTGGAGCTGCCTTTATGATCGTAACTGGAGGTGCTGGACGTCATGGTGGCAAAGCCAAGATCCCATTCCAGCTCTAGAGCCAGAGCATCCACATCCCGTTCACTCGGTTCCAGCTGGATGGCGCCATTTTCATAATCACCATAGCTTTGCTCAGTGCCATTAACCCAGTTGGTGCCACGGGTGACTTGACGGCGGCCACCGATCTTGTCCTGTTGGAATTGATAGGACAACAAGGCGTTGAAGGTATCACTGGGTTGCCACAGCAGAGCCACTCGACCGTAATCGATTTCAACGGTATCGGCATCTTTTACTGAACGAAATACCGGGCCGCCATCAGCAAGATCACCGCCAGCAGCAACTGGCGCTCCCTGTGCATTCAGCTGATAGACATTGGGGTAATCGACCAGCCCATCGTTATCAATTCGACCCAAATAGCCGCGTACGGCGAATTGATCACTCAGCGGTAGATTGAGCAACAGATCCAGATTTTTATTAAAACCACCCGAGCCCTTACTTTGGCTTAGGCTGGCGGATACCTTGCCTTCGGTATCCAATAAATCGGGCCGGTTCATCCGGTAACGCACGGTACCTGCCAGCGAGCCGGAGCCATAAAGAGTGCCTTGCGGGCCACGCAGCACTTCGACTGCATCAATGTCTTTTAAAATAAAGTTGGCAAACAATGGGGTTTCGTTGACATAGCTGGATACGGTAGGCACTGCATTCAAGGCAAAATCGCCATTGCCAGCAGAGTCGACATTCATACCTCGAATGACAATATTATTGATCACTCCTGAGTTGCGGTATCCGCGATCAACCACGGTAATGCCGGCCATTTCACGCATCATATCTACCGAATCAATAATATGTCTCTCTTCCAGCTGCTGACCACTGATCACGGAAATGTTGTATGGGATTTCTTCAGCCATTTGTGGCCGGCGGCTAGCTGTAACGGTGATGCGTTCTACCTGCCATTCGGCACCGGTTTGCTGCGTTTCTTCGGCAACCGCCATCGGCAACAATAAGGCGGCACTGATGGCGAGTGACAAAGGTGCTTTTTTATAGGTGTAACCCAAACCAGATGGTACTGTTGTGCGAGCGTTCATTTTGATTCCCCGTTGCTTTTTTTTAGTCATTTAACCCTAATGCAGGTTTTCGTTTGGTGTTAGCACCAGTTCAGAAGGATCCATGGGTCCAGTTTCTACCCGCTGGTTTTTCCAGATCGCCAAGTTGCTCCAATGCTTCGGAGCGCGCATCTGGCTGGTATTGAGGAAACGCCAATGGGTGATCGCGAAAGCTTTTTAGTGGCTGTCCCAGACTATGCCAGCCTTGGCGACGAACCCGGCGCAGATAGTCCAGATCCAGCTCAACCACGATTGCTTCATGGTGAACACTCGCCTGATGGATGATTTCTCCGCCCGGGCCTGCGACGATCGACTGACCAACGCCCATGGTGCCAGCTGCATTGATATCAATCAGATAGCTTTGATTGGTACAAGCATTGGCACGAGCGATGGCAAGCTCGACATTGCGGTCGATGGTATTGGTCAGTGTGGGGTGCAAGATCACTTCGGCGCCCTGCCACACCAGCGCGCGAATACTTTCCGGAAACCACATGTCGTAGCAGATGGAGAGCCCAAAACGGGCAACGCCAGGAATGTCGAAAACGGTAAACTCTGTACCAGCGGTGACACCAACTTCGTACGGTAAAAAAGGATACACTTTGCGATAACGGCAATGTACCTTGCCGTCTGGTGCAATCACTGAGCTGGTGTTGTAAATGTGGTCGCCGTCTCGCTCAAACAAAGAGCCGTTGCAGATCCAGATTCCAGCTTCAATAGCCAGCTGACAGTAGTTTTGTTCAGCAGGCCCTGGCAATGGTTCAGCAAAGCGTGGCGCCGGGCCAAAAGTACAGAGCTCAGGCAGTAAGATCATATCCAAATTTGGATAGCGTCGCTTGGTGGCCAGCACCTGCTCGCGAATATGCGGGAAGTTATCAGTCCCTGATGTCAGAGCCAGTTGCAATCCGGCAAGGGTAAAAGTGCTCATGTACAGACTCCGGTCAAAGCCCAGTGAAAGCTGGGGCAGTTACGTTCTGTATTCAGCATAAGAAAGCAGCCAGAGTTGGGGAAGAGCCAGATGAGTACGATTGATAGAGCCAGTTAACTGGTTAACTCCGGCTCGGGATCCGAGTGCAGTACAAAAAAAGCCGAGTCGACAAGTTTTTGCTGGCGTACCCAGTTGATGCGGTTGCCGTCGGTGTAGAGCTCAAAGCCCAGTACCTCGCCATACGACCAGTGTTGCCACTGCCGGTACCAGTGATCGCCTTCCAGCCACCATTTGCCGGTATCTTGCTTTTCATCGTGGTAGCCTTCAAAGCCTTGCATGCTGCCATCTGCATAGAGCCTGATACGGTATGGGTCGCCAAAAACTGTACGGCCAATGAACTCGCATCGACTGACAAAGTCCCGCAATGCTGAGCCGGTTAATCTTTGGCCAAAACATGGTTCAGGGGCATCGTCTGGCTGCTCTGCCTGTTGCCATTGCCACATCAACTGAGCCAGTTGCTCGACACCTTCACGGATTTTATGGCTGGGAATGCTGCTGACACCCAGCCGGATATAATGCATGGGTTTACTTTTACCACCATAAAAGCGGCTCACCGGCTCGATTAAAATACCGATTTTGGCGGCTTCCGCGGCAAAACGCTCACTGTTCAATTGCTCTGGCCCCTGAATCCAGCAGGTACTGCCGCCAACGGTACGGGAGGTGACGATGGCGGTAGATAAGTAATGGTTCAGCGCTTCGCGCATTTGTTGCCAGCGTTCCGCCAGTTCCAGATTCAACCGTCGCATGGTCTGATCGTAGTAACCCAGTGACAGGAACAGCCCCATAATGCGTTGGTTATTGGCGGGTGGGTGACGCAACATTAAAGAGCGCAAGCGACGGGCTTTTCGGATCACCTCGGCCGGTGCTACCAGAAAACCCAGCCGCAGGCCGGGTGCCATCACTTTGGAAAAGCTGGAGACATAGAGAACACGGCCATGAGCATCCAAACTTTTTATCGCCGGGTGAGGTTGACTGATAAAGTTGTTTTCGCACTCATAGTCATCTTCAAGGATTAAAAAGTCGTCCTGCTCGGCCCGCTGCAATAGTGCCTGACGTTTTTCCATCGACATGGTGACTGCGGTTGGCATCTGATGGCTGGGCGTGACGTACACCACATCAGCATGAGTCGGGATAGCATCAACATCGATGCCATCTTCCTCCACCTCGACAAAGTGAATTGGGCTGAAGTTGAGCTGAGCAAGCTGGCGCATGCCCTGATAGCCAGGCTCTTCCATGGCCAGCAGTGTTTGGTGGTTTAATAGTAACTTGGCCAGTAAATATAAGGCTTGTTGGGAGCCCAGAGTAACCAGAATTTCATCGCTGTTGGCTTGAATGCCACGGCGTGGTAGTACCTTGGTGCGGATCTCTTCGGTCAGTAGTTGATCGTCCCGATGGCCGCTGTCAGAAGCCCAAGATTTAATTTCACCAACATTCAGGCTGAGTTTAGAGCATTCTCGCCATTGATTGACAGGAAAAAGAGAAGGATCAAACTGACCATTGATAAAAGGATAAAGGTAGTGTTGCCAGTTATCTGGGTACGGGGGGGGACTGCTTTCGAGCTTTAATTTCGGTAGACGCTGCGACCAATCCAGACTGGTTGGTGACAGCTCAGGTTTGCTGCTTGACTCTGTGTTGGCGTGCAGTTCAAACAGCTGCTCGTTGACATAAATGCCGCTGCGCTCTTTGCTGATCAGGTAGCCTTCATCTATCAGCTGTTGATAGGCGTGCACCACCGTGTTGCGGGCAATGCCCAATTGTTCGGCTAGTTTGCGCGAAGATGGCATCTTGCTGCCACAGCCGAAGTAGCCATTAATAATGGTTTGGATCAGCTTCTGGATCAGCTGTTGTTGCAAGTTGGTACTGCCGTCAGGCTCAAGAACAAACAAATGCTGCATAAGTTTATATGAATAATTTTTTACTGCAGTGCAGCCAGCATACGATGCTGTGCCTGCAACTGCAAGCTTGGATTATTCAGCCCGATCCAGCAAGCGTGCTGGGTACAAAGTCACCAGAGCCGCGGCAATTAGCATGACCACCGCCACATTGATCAGCAACGGATATTGCGTGTTACCGAGCAGTAAGGCGGCAATTAAAGGGCCGGATGCCAGCCCCATTTTGGAGGCAAAGCCACCCAGTGCGGCCATCTGCCCGGCTTTATCAAACTCGGCGCAGATCCCCAGCAGGTAAGCAATGCTAAAGGCCCAGGTCACCCCAACTGCAATATTAGCCAGCCAAAATACCCAAGCCAAAGCACTGAAGTGCAGGGCGAAGGTGGCAATAGCCGTGATGATGATGCCGCAAAACAGCGGCAGTAAGCGGCCAAAGCGGGTAGAAAATAAGATCACCAGCCCAGAACCAAGAATACCGAGCCAGGCCGACACGCCAAGTGCAGGGGCAATGGTGCTCATGGTCAGCCCTGCTTGCTCGCCCAAGTCAATAATGTAGGCATAGAGCCCCATATTGGCCGCCTGAAACAAAAATACCGCAAAAATTGAAGCGAGCAAGGGTTTGAAACGAATGTCGCTGGCTTTGGCTTCTTTACTGCTTTGGCTTACCGGATAATCCTGTAAAAAAGGCAGCATCAGCAGAGCCGTTAGGCTGAACAGGATAAGAGCGAAGAAAAGGATCCAGGCGCCAACAACAGGCACCATGGGGGGCAACACCATAACGCCTAAGCCACCCAGACCGAACTGGACTAACAGCAGCATGCCAAAGGTTTTATGCACCTGCTCCGTTCGGGCAATCACGGCGAAGGCGATGCCAACCAGTAAGCCACCGATGCAACCATGCACACCGCGCATCGCCAGCATCACCCAAGGATGCTGGATCAGCATGGATAAAAAATCGAGGCTAATAAGTGCAAGTAGTAAAGCTGCGCAGACCGGTTTCCAGCGCCAGGACTTGACAATAAACACGGCCACCAACGCACCGACAGCAGCGCCGTAGATATTGCTAGAGGCGATCAATCCAGCCTGACGATGGCTGAAACCTAAACCATCAATCAGGCCAGAGACCAGAGCTGGCATAATATTAACGTAAAACAGACCCGCTGTAGCCAGAAAGGCCAGCAGTACCCGGGCAGCCATGCCATGACTTTGTACCTTGGGCCAGCGTTGCCAAACGGAGAGCCTTTCAGAGGTCGGTAAAACATGGCTATTGTCGGTCATAATGCACCTGAAGTGGTTGAACTGAATTCCAGCCTACCAGCTTTTTGCCGTGAGGCCAGAGCCAGTTGTCGCCGAATGATGGTGCCAGTTTGGGATACTGGCACCAGTGCTTTTTCTGGTTACTGACAGACGGGAGCGATCTTGGCCAGCTCGTTGACTGTCTGAGTAAAGCCGTACTCTTCATTGTCGCTGACATAGTAGTAAATCATGCCATTGGGCAACAGCACCACACCAATGCCACCAAAGCCTGACATATAAGGCAGCCAACTTGGGTTCTGGCATTGTACAACCTGTGAGGCACTCAGATCATAGGCCCAGAAACCCAGCCGATAACGGCTGCTGGCACTGCCAGTGTTCAGGCCGCCATTGCTGCCTTGCTGCAATGCATCTTGCAGCATGTCTGGATGCAGCAGTTGCTGGCCCTGAAGTTGACCTTGTTGCAGCGAAGCAAAGCGTCCAAGTTTCAACAAGTCGTCACTGAGTAAACTCAGCCCAAAGCCAGCCCAAGGCAGTGCCACACTGTCATAACTGCGTCTGGTTTCGTAGCTCAGTGGGCTCAGTGCCAGCGGTTTCCATAGGTCCTCCACCAGCAGATCCCGATAGTAGTCGGCACTGGAGCCTTCCATCTGCCGGTAGTGCTGCTGCATAGCGGCACTTAAGATGTAGGTATCTGAGCTGTGGTAAACAAACAGGCTACCCGGCGCTGTCTTGCGCGGGTAAGCGCAGGCATGCTGGATTTTATCGGCATGAGTAGCTGTCAGGAAGAACTCTTGAATGGTTTTAGTGGCGCCTTCATCGACAGAATCGCCGGCTGAGTCGTAGTTACCCGTCGCCATATCCAGTGCCTGCTCCAGACTGACATCGCTCCAGCGGCTGTTTGGACACTGTGGCACCAGCGAGCTGACCGCCAGAGCCTTGGC
>JAIUMG010000119.1 GCA_022565655.1 Alkalimonas sp. | reverse complement strand
TGCTAAAGCGTGTGGATGTGTTGCCTTCATCTTTAGTGCTGATGCAAGCCGCCAATGAATCCGCCTGGGGGACCAGCCGGTTCGCCACAGAAGGGTTGAATTTCTTTGGTCAGTGGTGCTTTCGGGAAGGCTGCGGTTTAGTGCCGTTATCGCGTGGTGACGATCAGTTTCATGAAGTGGCTCGGTTTGACAGTGCTGAAGCCAGTATCCGTAGTTACTTTTATAACCTCAATACCTTTCACACCTATGATGAACTTCGTGAAATCCGGGCAGAGCTTCGCAGTCGCAACCGACCAGTGCGTGGTGTAAATCTGGCCCCTGGCTTAATTCGCTATTCCGAGCGTGGGCAAGATTACATCGCTGAAATAAAAGGTATGATCCGTTTCAACTGCCCGATACTGGAAGAGGTTCGCGAGCAGATAGCTATATCCCCCTCCTGTTAATTTAATAAACAGGAGGAAGGTTAATTTAATTCAATAATCTGCACACTTGACTCTGGAGCTGCAGGTGCCTGCTCATCACCGTCATCAGTCACCTGCGGAACCTTGATGGTGACAGAGTCAAAGGCAGTATCTCCGGCAAACTGCTTGTCAGCATGCGTCAAGCCAGCAAAATCAAACAAGCTATTGTCTGCCAGGTGAGAAGGGACCACATTTTGTAGCGCCTGAAACATGGTTTCAATACGGCCAGGAAAACGTTTGTCCCAGTCTTGCATCATTTCTTTAATCACCTGACGTTGCAAGCCATCTTGTGAGCCACATAAATTGCATGGAATGATGGGGAAGGCTTTTTCTGAGGCGTAACGGGCAATGTCTTTTTCCCGACAATAGGCCAAAGGACGAATAACCATGTGCTCACCATTGTCACTGAGCAATTTGGGCGGCATTGACTTCATTTTGCCACCATAAAACATATTTAAAAACAGAGTTTCCAGCATATCATCGCGATGATGGCCTAAAGCAATTTTGGTTGCGCCAAGCTCTTTGGCGGTACGGTACAAAATACCCCGGCGTAAGCGTGAGCATAGAGAGCAGGTGGTTTTTCCCTCTGGAATTTTATCTTTAACAATGGAGTAGGTATCTTCAGTGACGATGGTAAAGTCGACACCCAGGCCACTCAGATAGGTGGGTAATACTTCAGCCGGAAAACCAGGCTGCTTCTGATCCAGGTTCACAGCCACAATGGAGAAGTCGATCGGGGCAGATAACTGCAGATTAAGTAAGATATCCAGCAGGGTATAGCTGTCTTTGCCGCCAGACAAACACACCATCACTTTATCGCCAGCTTCAATCATATTAAAATCAGCAATCGCCTGGCCAACGCCACGACGTAGCTTTTTATGCAGTTTATTGAGACTGTACTGTGCTTTTGCTTGTGCAGAATGAGACATAATAAAACCCCGAAAAAAACGGCGCTCAGTATAGCTGATCCCGCGCCGTTTCCATATACCCGTAGTCTTTAAAAATGCACAGTTGTTGGCTAGGTGCATGTCGAAATCCAGTGGGTACCGAAGTTTTGTCTAGGCTACTTTTCCAAAGGGCTGACGAAATCATCTGGTTTTAATGCAATCACGTCGCAATCGAGCCTATCAATCACATGCTCAGCTGTATTGCCGATAATGGCTGCTGAGAAGCCAGTTCGGCCAATGGTGCCTATTAACACCATTTCTGCATCCAGCTCCTTGGCAACTTTTGGGATCACATCTTCCGGCATGCCTTCAAGCACATGAGTGTGCTCATCAGCAATACCATGTTCGGCAGCTAAGTCTCGCACGGCGTCGATATGGTGACGTCGCATGGTGCTGTTGTATTCATCTGGGTTGAATTCTGGTATTTCAATAGCGATGTTCACTGGCGTACCAGGGTAAGCATTTACCAGGTGCACCTTGGCTGACAGCATGTCAGCAATATGGTCGGCTTTGTGAATAAGCCGCTTATTCAAGGAGCGATGGTAATCTTGCTCACTACCGGCTTTGACGGCAACCAGTACATTTCCGCCTTCCGGCCAGTCATGATCTTTAACCAGCAACACTGGGCAAGGGCACTTACGCAAGATATGCCAGTCGGTAGGGGTGAAAATCATTGATTTTAACACATCATGATCATGGGTCCCTTTTATCACCATGTCATAGCCTTCTTCCAGCACCGCTTGAACAATGGCTTCGAATGGGCGATTGTGCCACTCGACATGAATATCAATCACTAAGCCTTTTTCGCGGTAGGGTGCGACCAGCTCACTGATCCATAACTCACGATCTTTAATCACTGCCTGGCGCATGGACTCGCGCTCATCACCAGACAACATAGTGGTCATTTCATAAGAGAAATCATAGATAGAGAGAAAGGCGGTCAGGTTGCAATCCTGATAGCGAGCATATTCGACGGCACGGTTGAGTGCCTTTTGTTGTTCAGTGGTAGGGTCAATTACCACCATGACATGTTCGGGTTTGGTCACGACCTGTCTCCTTTTATTGATCCACCCCTACAGTGTAGACAAAATAAAGCAGGATGCCGAATTAAAAGCTTGTTCTGTATCAAAAGAACAGCATAAATTTTACCTTATACATCAAGTTGCTATACCAGCCATGCCACCAAGGCGTGCTAACGATTGCGGATCAACAAGGCGGATCAATTTGCCATTCACTTCGATTAGTTGCTCTTTGTGGAACCGTCCCAGCAACCGACTAATGGTTTCGACCGTCAAGCCGAGATAATTTCCGATCTCACCACGAGTCATGGTTAAACGAAACTCTTTGCCAGAAAAGCCCCGACTTTGGAAGCGTTGCGCCAGATTGGTGAGAAACGCCGCTAGTTTTTCTTCTGCATTTTTGCGGTTCAGCAGCAGCATCAGCTGTTGATCTGCGGAGATATCCTGGCTCATTAAGCGCATTAACTGTTGACGTAGCTTGGGTAGCTCCCCCAGTAACTGCTCGAGGTTACTGTATGGGATCTCACAAACCATGGCAGTTTCCAGAGCCTGAGCAAAACTGACGTGCTGTTCAGTGTTGATGGCTTCAAAGCCCAACACATCACCAGGTAAATGGAAACCGGTGATTTGTTCTTCGCCTTGTTCGGTTAAGGTAAAGGTTTTGAAGGAGCCGGTTCGAATGGCATACAGTGCTTGAAAAGGGCTACCGGCTTCATACAAGTAATCGCCTTTGTGCGATGGCTTCTTGCGCTGAATAATATCATCCAGCGTATCCATTTCATTGTCATTCAATGTAAAGGGTAAACAGAGCTGACTGAAGCCACAGTCCTGACAGTTGATCGAAGAATTTGCCATTTGATATCCGTATTGGAGCTATTTGGGGGATAGCTTAAAAAACTAGTCGTTGTATAGCAAGCCAAACCGTATAGCAGCCGTAAATACCTAACAGGCTTGCTGTGCCGTATCGAAACCAAAGTTGTTGTTTTAATTGATTTAATTTGGCTGCAATGCCAGCAGTGAGCAAAATCGCCGGTAAGGTACCTAGACCAAAGGCGAACATAATGGCCGCTCCAGAGAGCGCGCTGCCACTGGCGAGGCTCCAGCTGAGGGTGCTGTAGACCAAGCCGCAGGGCAACCATCCCCAGCACAAGCCGTAGCCGAATGCTTTAAAAGGGCTGTCTAGAGGCATCAATCGATTGCTGATGGGCTGGATCAAGCGCCATAGATACTGGCCACCCCGTTCAAGGTACTGCAGCAGATTCCAGAGGCGGGAAATATACAAGGCCATAGCAATGAGCAATAAACCAGCCAGTAAGCGGAGCCAAAGCATCGAGGCACCACTGACTTGCATGGCGACCACACCAAAATAACCAACCAGAGCCCCAAAAAATGCATAGCTGCATAAACGGCCTGCACTCAGCAATAATTGCAACACAAGTCGTCTGGACCAGCTTCTTGTCGGCATAGATAGCTGCAAAGCAGCGACAATACCGCCACACATCACCAAACAATGGCTACTGCCAATAAAGCCAATCAAAAAAGCTGCTGCAATATCAGCGTTCATCGGGATCTTTCTTTGGATCTTCCTTGCTGCCTACTTGCTCTAGATCAGGCTTGGATGGGGGTTGCTGGTTTTCATCATCAAACAGAATGCTGAAACCCTGTTTGTCCAGATCTTCAAATTGTTTGCTGCGTACAGCCCAGAAAAAAATAGCCAGCCCAATCATGACAAAAAGTACGGCAATAGGGATTAAAACATAAATAACACTCATGATTTTAAAAGCCTTAGTGAGTTTGATACCACCAATAATGAGCTAAATGACATGCCAAGTACAGCAACATAGGGTGACACCAGCCCAACGACCGCCAGTGGAATGATAATCACATTGTAGCCAACGGACCATGCCAGGTTTTGTTTAATGGTTCGGGCACTTTTTTCAGCACCTGCCAGCAAGGTAAGCAGCAGGCCTAAATCATTGCGTAAAATGAGCACATCGGCCTGATTTTTGGCAACATCTGTACTGCCTTGCAGAGTCACTGAGACATCAGCAGCGTGAAAGCAGGCGCTGTCATTGATGCCATCACCAACCATCATGACTTTTTGTTGTTTATTCGTGCTAAGTTGCTGGATCACAGCTACTTTCCCTTCCGGGCTGCAGCCTTTCTCCAGCCAATCGAAACCGAGTTGTTCTGCCAGACGTTCTGCTTGATTTGAGCTATCGCCAGTCAGCAAGCCCAATTGATAGCCTTGAGCTTTTAAGGTGCTAAGCAGGGCAGGAACCTCTGGGCGAACTTCGTCTTGCAGCTCAATGGCTGCCAGCACCACGTTATCGCAAGCAACATACACCATGGCCCCATCGACAGGCTCAGCCTGACAAAAAGCGGCATTGCCTACCCGCAACTGCTTACCCTGGTGGCTGGCTGATAAGCCTGCTCCAATATGGATCTGTACGTTGCTCAGTGCTAGTTCATCCGTCAGATAAGGCTGGAATGCTTTGCCGATAGGGTGTTCAGAGTGGCGCTCCAGATTGGCCACCAAATTCAATAGTTGCTTTTGATCCAGCTCATCGACCAGTACATGAACCTGATGCACGCTAAAGCGGCCTTGAGTCAGGGTGCCGGTTTTATCAAATACAATCTGATCCAGCTCGGGCAAGCGGTCCAGCACCCGATTATTCTTGATTAAAATGTGCTTTCGGTTCAGTTGCGCCAATGAACAGGTAATCGCCGTGGGGGTAGCCAATGCCAAAGCGCAGGGGCAAGTGGCGACCAGCACCGATAAGGTGACCCAAAAAGCACGGCTGGCATCAATCCAGAAAAACCAGACCAAAAAGGTTGCCAGTGCAATCAGTAATAAACGCTCCACAAAGTACTGCGCTAACTGATCGGTTTTTTCGGCCAGTTCCGGTTTTTGATTCAGCGTGTCTTGCTGCAGTTGTATGATCTGACCGAGCCGGGACAGTGCTAAAGGTTGACTAACTTGCACTTGCAGAACGCCATCATGATTGATACTGCCGGCCAATACTGATGCACCAGGGGCTTTATGAATAGGGAGGTACTCGCCGGTCAGCATGGATTCATCAACACTGCTACTGCCACTGACAATTTCACCATCGGCAGGCAAGGTTTCACCAGCTTTGACCAGGATCAGGTCACCAGCTTGCAGTCGCTTGGCGGAGGTGCTTTGGGGTTGCCCATCGATCAACTGGGTGGCTGTTACCGGCATGATCTTGAGCAGGTTGCTGGTGGCATCGCGAGCTTTTGAGCGCGCCCGGTATTCAAAAAATTTGCCAAGCTGTAAGAAGAACACAAACATGCAGACAGATTCAAAATACACTTCACCACTTTCGGTCAGGGTGGCATAGGCAGACGCAAAGAAGGTGTAGTAAATGGCCAGACTGACGGGTACATCCATGTTCATTTTACGGTTAACAATACTGCGCCAGGCGCTGGTCACGAAGGGCAGAGCAGCATAAAAAGCAACGGGAGTCGTTAACAACATACTGATCCAGCGCATGTAATCCTGATGCTCGGGGTCGATGCCGGTCCACTCACCAAAGTACAAGGCTATCGCCAGCATCATCACCTGCATCGAAAGTACGCCAGAGACAGCCAGCCGTTTCAGGTAACGCCGCAGTTCTTCTTTATAGGTTTTTTCTTCTTCATCGGCAGCAAAGGGGCTGGCCTGGTAGCCGAGACTGGCAATTTCCTGCAGGATACGACTGAGCTTTAATTGCTCAGGGTGCCATTCTACCATGGCGCGCTGGGTGCCAGAGTTCACGCTAATGCTATACAAGCCTGAGATTTGCTTTAAACGCCGCTCTATCAGCCAGGCACAAGCGGCGCAGCTGATGCCGCTGATGGACAGCTCAATCTTGTTACGCTCTCCCTGGCTGGTGGTTAAATCAGCCAATACATCCGGGCTATCAAAGCTGGCCAACTCTGCTGACAGCTCAGCTGGCATGGCCTCGGCTTTGGTTGCTGGCTCAGTACGGTAGCGATAATAATCGGCCAGCCCTTGCTGAATAATGGTATCAGCCACCGCATGGCAACCGGCACAACAAAAAGTGCGCTGCTGCTGTTCAAACTCCAGAGTAAATGTCTGGCCAGTTAGCACAGGCTCATGGCAATGAAAACAGCGTTGCTGTGCGGTCATTATGGCTTTAATACCCCAGTTTAATTTCCTGAGCGGCTGGTAGCTCTATATTGGCACGCAAACGCCATTCTTCGCTGCCATCGGAAACCACTAAACGAAAACGACCTGTGGGGGTGTGCGGCAAGGTTGCCACATACAACAGTTCACCACTGCGATAGGCTTTAACGTCAAAATCGTGGGCTCCCAGAGTCGTATGATGGAAATCCAGGTGAATGCTTTCGCCCAGCACGGTATTTTCATCAAAACGGACGATGGCCCGGTTGCCGGCAATCAGCACATGTGCACTCATATTGCGCAGGGCAGCTTCACGGTATTTTTCCAGTCGGTTGTTGATGGTACGACCTTCCTGGTAGTAATCATCGACCACCATTTCAGGTTGATTTTGCATCATGATGTAAAAAGCCCAACCACCACGGGCAAATGCGATCAAAGGCAGCAGTATTAATATCCATGGCCACAGTTGTTTGTACCAGGGTTGGGTGTCTGTTTTCATCGAAGCTTACCTCACTAAAAATAAACCCCGGGGCCGGGGTTTATTTCTTCTGTACTCAGCCAGTTGGCCGAGCACTACTTTTGCTCTGGGTTGGACAAACGGTACACATAGGCGGTAATAATATGGACTTTATCTTCACCTAAAGTGTCTTTAAAGGCAGGCATTTCGCCATAGCGCCCTTTAACCAGGGATTCTTCGATATCCGCCGCCGAGCCACCGTACAACCAGATATTATTGGTCAGGTTCGGGGCACCAAAGGGCAGGTTGTGCGCCAAACTACCTTTACCATCAACACCATGACAGGCAGCACACATGCCAAAGTTTGCTTTCCCAGCCTCGGCATCACGCTGATTAACCGTACGGCCAGATAAACTTAACACGTAGGCTGTCATCTCGCGGATCCCTTGCTCTCCCAAGGCATCTTTCCATCCGGGCATGGCAGCTTTACGACCATACAGCAGGGTCTCTCTAATTTGATCTGGCGAGCCGCCATACAGCCAGTCGTCATTGGTCAAGTTTGGAAAGCCGCGTTGGCCGCGAGCATCTGAACCATGACACTGAGCGCAGTTTTGCAGGAACAGCCGTTGACCAATACGCAGTGCTTCTGGATCGTAGGCCAAATCCAACACATCACGTTCAGCAAACTGGCGGAAAACGGGGCCATAAACTTCATCTGCCCGAGCGATTTCACGATCCAGCTGGACATTCATGCCGGCTTCACGCGCAGCGATCACCGCTTGCTCAGACTCTGCCAGCGACAATATCCCCTGATTGGAGCTGGTCCAATTTAAGAAGCCTTTGTAATTGCCAAGGCCAGGGTAGGCTGCAAGATACAACAACGACCAGGCGATGGTGATGTAGAACATGTAGGTCCACCACTTCGGCAGTGGATTATTCAGCTCTGAAATCCCATCGTGCTCATGCCCAGTGGTCTCATCTTCAGAAACACCGACAAAATTCTTCAGGTTCCAGGTTAGTAAGAGAAAACAACCAACCAAAACCACCAGAGTGAATATAATGATCCAAGCGCTCCAGAAGCTACTCATGATCTGACTCCTGTTTTTGTTTTTGTTCTGATTTTGACTCTGGCTCGTCATCGAACACCAGATTGGCAGCTTCGTCGAAATCTTTTTTCCGACCTTTGCCGTAAGCCCAGATAATCAGGCCAACAAAACCAACAAATAAAATAACGGTTAAAATGCTATGAACAGTTGAAAATTCCATCGTCATCACTTTAAGGCTGTACCCAGTGATTGCAGATAGGCAATCAGGGCGTCCATTTCAGTTTTACCTCGAACGGCTTCAGCTGCACCGGCAATATCTTCATCGGTGTAGGGAACGCCAAGGCTGCGAAAGATCTCCAGCTTACGTGCTGTGTACTTACCATCCAGTTTTCGCTCTGCCAGCCACGGATAAGCTGGCATGTTCGACTGTGGTACCACAGAACGTGGGTCCATCATATGGGCATAGTGCCAGTCATCACTGTAACGACCACCAACACGCGCCAAGTCTGGCCCGGTTCGCTTGGAGCCCCACAGGTGCGGATGCTCCCAGACATGCTCGCCGGCAACAGAGTAATGACCGTAGCGTTCAACCTCTGAGCGAAAAGGCCGGATCATCTGGCTGTGGCAGTTGTTACAGCCTTCACGGATGTATATATCGCGACCTTCCATTTGCAGAGCCGTGTATGGCGTCAAGCCATCTACAGGTGTGGTCGTCTCTTCCATGTACATCAGTGGGGTGATCTGCACCATGGTACCAAAGCTGATGGCGATAATGACAAAGATCCCCAGCAAGCCAACATTCTTCTCAATTTTTTCATGATGATTTTTATTCGACATTGCTTACTCCTTACGCTACAGCTTCAGCTAAAGGCTTCAGTGAGTGCTTTTCTGCCCGCAGTGTTTTGTAGACGTTGTACGCCATCACAAACATACCAACCAGAACGAAAACACCACCAATAAAGCGCATCAGATAAAACGGCATGGAAGCCTCGACACTTTCAACAAAGCTATAGGTCAGGGTGCCGTCAGTGTTGACTGCACGCCACATCATGCCCTGCATAATGCCGGAAATCCACATAGCGACAATGTACAGCACCACACCAATGGTGTGCAGCCAGAAGTGGGTATTAATCAGCTTGGTGCTGTACATCCTGCCTTGATTAAACAGGGTAGGTACCAGGTAATACATGGCACCGATGGTGATCATCGCCACCCAGCCCAAGGCACCGGAGTGGACGTGACCTACAGTCCAGTCGGTGTAATGCGATAAAGCATTTACAGACTTAATCGCCATCATCGGACCTTCAAAGGTCGACATGCCATAAAATGACAGCGAAACAATCAGGAAGCGCAGAATTGGGTCGGTTTTTAGCTTATGCCAGGCACCGGATAGGGTCATGATACCGTTGATCATGCCCCCCCAGCTGGG
>JAIUMG010000118.1 GCA_022565655.1 Alkalimonas sp. | reverse complement strand
CCGGCTTATTGCAGTGAGGAGCATGTCAGTGAAATCGCCATCCAGCAGTGTGATGCCTTAGTTGAACTGTATTATCAAACCTCCGGGCCTGGCTGGTTCGAGCGCAGTGGCTGGTTGCAGAATAATTCACCATGCAGCTGGTATGGTGTGCAATGCCAGAACGGCCAGATCAGCGCAATTGAGCTAGCGGACAATAATTTAAGTGGTACCTTGGGCCTGAACCTTGAATCTCTCAGTGCGCTTCGTGTGTTGAACCTGTCTGGTAATAGTCTGATTGGTTCTATCCCGGTCAGCCTGGTCAGTTTATCGGCATTGCAGCAACTGGATCTCAGCCAGAATGGTTTGTCTGGCCAGCTGCCAACCGGTATCCACCAGCTACAAAGCTTACAGCAGCTGCTTCTGGCACAGAATGAGTTAAGCGGATCTTTACCAGCCGCGGTTGGCGAGCTGGCTTCATTGCAATGGCTGGATCTGTCCGATAATTTTTTGCAGGGGACCTTACCTGATAGCTTAACGAACTTGTCATTGCTGAATCGCTTTGATTTTCAGGATACCGGCCTGTGTGAGCCGAGAAACACAGACTATTATCAGTGGCTACAAGCAATCCCTAACTTATGGGTGAATGAAGATTGCCCCAATCAGCCGCCAGTGGTCAGTGCTGGCACGGCGAGAACCGTTGCTGCTGGCAGCCGGGTTACCTTGCAAGGCAGCGCATCGGATGCGGATGGTGAACAACTGAGCCTGCAATGGCAACAGGTTGCCGGCCCCACCGTCGCATTAACGGCTGCTGATACCTTAGAGCCCAGCTTTACCAGCCCATCACCAAACCAAACCGTGACCTTACGCTTTCGTTTCACTGCCAGTGATTTACGCAGTAGCAGCGAAGATACGGTCAGCATTACTGTGCAGGCGGTACCTCCAGCGTCTACTTCCTCTGGTGGAGCTGCCTTGTGGTTATGGGGAATTGCTTTATTGATCGGGATTGGCCGGGTGCTGACTGATCGGGTATACTCGGCCACCAAATTTAAACATGATATATCCTAAGGACTTGAAGATGCAGCGAGCAAGGCTACAGTTTCAAGTCAAACGGGTACCACTGGATAAGGAAACGTTGTTATGACGACCCGGGAAAAAGGTCCGCTCTATATTCCCTATGCCGGCCCGGCTCTGCTGGAAACGCCTTTGCTGAATAAAGGCAGTGCATTTAGCAAAGAAGAGCGGGAAGCTTTTAACCTGACTGGCTTATTACCTCCACGTTACGAAAGTATCGAGGAGCAAGTGCAACGTGCTTACATGCAGTATTCCAGCTTTGAAAGCAGTATCAATAAGCATATCTATTTACGGGCCATTCAGGATAAAAATGAAACCTTGTTTTTCCGACTGGTGCAAGAGCATCTGCCAGAAATGCTGCCCATTATCTACACCCCGACCGTCGGTGATGCCTGTGAACGTTTCTCCGATATTTATCGCAGTAAGCGTGGCCTTTTTATCTCCTATGCTGAGCGCGATCAACTGGATGCTATTTTACGCAATGCCACCAAGCCAAAAGTGAAGGTGATCGTGGTGACCGATGGGGAGCGCGTTCTTGGCCTGGGCGACCAAGGCATTGGTGGCATGGGTATTTCCATTGGTAAGCTATCGTTGTATACAGCCTGTGGCGGCATCAGTCCGGCCTATACCTTACCGGTAGTACTGGATGTGGGGACCAACAATGAAAAACTATTGAACGACCCGATGTACATGGGAGCACGGCATAAACGCATTGACCAGGCCGAGTATGATGCTTTTGTTGATCAGTTTATGCATGCTGTCCATAAACGCTGGCCGGATGCGATGATCCAGTTTGAAGATTTTGCCCAGCCGAATGCCATGCCATTGCTGCAACGCTATCGTGATCAGTTCTGTTGTTTTAACGATGATGTGCAAGGGACTGCTGCGGTTACGGTGGGTTCTCTGTTAGCAGCCAGCCGGGTGAAAAAGCAAAAGCTATCAGAACAACGTGTGGTTTTTGTAGGGGCGGGCTCAGCCGGTTGCGGTATTGCTGAGCAAGTGATTACCCAAATGCAGGCTGAAGGGTTAACAGAGCAGCAGGCGCGCTCTCAAGTCTATATGGTAGACCGCTTTGGTTTATTAACTGAAGGCATGACCGGGTTGCGTGATTTCCAACAAAAACTGGTGCAAAAAACCAAGGCGCTGGCAGACTGGGCCTACAGCGGTGATTACGCTTCCTTACTTGATGTGATGCACTGCGCCAAACCAACGGTGTTAATTGGTGTGTCGGGTCAGCCTGGCTTATTCAGTGAGCAGATAGTGCGGGCGATGCAGAAACACTGTGATCTACCCATTATTTTCCCACTCAGCAACCCGTCCCGTCAGGTGGAAGCCACGCCCGAGCAAGTCATTGCCTGGACAGAGGGCCAGGTGATTCTGGCGACAGGCAGTCCGTTTGCTCCGGTAATGTTTCAAGGGAAGCATTACCCGGTAGCACAGTGCAATAACAGCTATATTTTCCCGGGGATCGGCCTTGGCGTCATCGCGGTTAAAGCCAGGCGGATCAGCGATGAAATGTTAATGGCAGCAAGTGAAACACTGGCCGCTGCATCGCCTCTTGCCAACACCGGGGAAGGCGAACTGTTGCCATCGCTTACCTCGTTAGCACAGCTCAGTAAGCGTATTGCTTTTGCGGTAGGTAAAGTTGCCCAACAACAAGGGTTGGCGCTTGAAATCAGTGATAATCAATTGCAGACTCAAATAGAAGCTAATTTCTGGCGACCAGAGTATCGTGAGTTTAAGCGGGTTAGTTTCTAACTCAATTGTATTTAAGGTCACAACAGGAGGTTGTATGAAGCATTCGATGATCATCAGTGGTGTATTGTTCGCTGCGATTACAAGTGGTCTTGCCTTTGCCGAGTCAAAAGCCAGTAACCATTGGTTGCTCGATGTAGACAATGATGAAGAGCGCTTTCAACGAATTGAGCGCATGTTTGCCGGTTTCTCTGGGGCGATGGCCGAAGTGGGTAACCGTTATCAGCATGCCTATGATGCAGTGCAAGATGGCAACTATGAGCTGGCAAGTTATCATTGGGATAAGCTGAGGTCGGCGATTGAATTGGGCTATCTGCGACGGCCTGGCCGGGCTGCCAACTCGAAAGGGTTGTTTTTAGAAACAGCTTGGCCAGAATTGCAACAGCAACTGAGCAGCAAAGACAGCCAAGCGATTCGACAGAGCTTTCAACAAGCCCGCCATGCTTGTATGGCTTGCCACGTGGCAGAAGAGGTTGCTTTTATGAATGATCAGCCTTTGTTTCGCAACACTGCTGAGTTTAAGTAGTCCTTTATGAAATTACTTGTGTTGAGTTTACTGAACATTACGTGGCTGCTCAGTAGTTATAGTCTAACCGCTGCACCGGCTCCTGTGACGCAGGTGGCGCTGGAGTTTGACCGATACTTTGAGCAGCAATTGGCTGAGCACCATATTCCGGGTGGTGTTTATGCCATTATTGAAGGCGATCAAATTGTACGGGTGCGTGGCCTTGGGGTCAGGGCCCGTGGCAGTGACGAAATGGTCGATCCTTATACCGTGTTTCGAATTGCGTCGGTATCCAAAACCTTTGCAGCCGGATTAGCTGCTGTATTGGCAGATCAAGGTTACTTCAGTTGGGACGACCCGGTGATTCACTATGTGCCTGATTTTTCATTTCGTAGCCCACGTTTTAATCAGGGCCTGCAAGTGGAACACTTAATTTCTCAAAGCACCGGTGTGATGCCAAATGCATACGATAACTTGATTGAAGCCAATGTGTTACCGGATCGAATTATTCCGCACTTTAAAAAAATTGACCCCATGTGCAACCCTGGCGACTGTTACGGCTATCAGAATGTGCTGTTCAGTCTGATCGAACCCATTGTGCAGCAAACCACGCAAAAAGATTATACCACCCTGATGCAGGAGCTGATATTTACGCCGTTGCAAATGCCGACAGCTTCAGTTGGCATGGAACCCTTTATGGCAACTGAAAATAAAGCGCTGCCTCATGTACGGGCTCGTGGTGGCTGGTATCAAAGTACAGTGGTCCCAAGTTATTACCGCTTTGCACCAGCAGCTGGTGTCAATGCCAGTGCCATGGATTTAAGTCACTGGATCATGGCTCAGCTGGGGCATTACCCTGATGTGATGCCAGAGCATATTCTGGCCGATATAACCAACAAACGAATACGTACTCGTCGTGATTTACGCCGTGGCCACTGGCGACAGTTTATTCAAGATGCGCATTACGCTCTGGGCTGGCGGGTCTACCAGTTTGGTGATGAAGAGCTGGTGTATCATGGAGGCTGGGTACGAGGCTTTCGTGCTGATGTTGCTTACTCGAAAGATCGTCAGGTAGGGCTGGTGATCCTGCTTAATGCCGAGAGCAATATTGTCAGTGAGTTAAGTACTTTCTTCTGGTCACAGGTATTTGATGCGATCCACCTTGCCGAAGCTGAACAGGCGTTGGCTGATCAGCTGATTAGCGAAGAGGAAGAGTAGCCTAGGGCTTGCCCTGCTTCATTTAACCGCTGAAAATTGCGCCAATCACCAGGGCTGGCAGGGTCAAAGCTGTCAGCATGCCTCTGAGCTGGCGATACCAGGCTGGCATGGTGACTGGTGGGTTCTGGTACTCGCGCAGCCAAACCCAACCAAACCCAGCGGCCAGCATAATGAGTGCTGGCTGGAAGGGCGCTACAAGCGCCAGCCAACCTAGCAAAGCGGGTACAACGCTAAATACATAACTGCGTCTGGCTTGTGCCTGGTCCTCCAACTGCATGGCCAGGCCCCAGTGGACCGCACCAAGAAAGCTTAAGATCACTGCGCCATAACCCACCAGTGATACCAGTGCCAGCTGACTCTGTGGCCATAGTAAAACTGCTGCCAAACTGAGATAAAACGGCGCAATGCCAGCAAAGCCTAAAAGACGTGGATAAGTCACCCTGGGCTCCTTATAGGTAAGATATGGGGTTGGTACGTAATGATCACGCTCTAGGATCCCTTACGATATACATCAATATAAAAATCAGCCTGCAGTTGTGTCAAGCGATTACACAATGATTGCTTTTGCGCTTCGGTTAATTTCCAACCGAGAGGCGTCATGTTTAATAAGCTCAAATAGCTATCAGCCGGCAGCTGGCTCAATACAAAAGCACAGTGCTGACGTTGCTGATGGACAAAGCCATGGATGGAGCGTATTGCATCGCTATGCAGTTTGACCTGCTGATAAATATCTTGTTTAAATTCCAGCAAATGCTTTGGCGCAGCAGACACCATGACCAGGGCACCTTGCTCGTTCAGCACACGTTGCAGCTCGCTGTGTTGAAACGGAGCACACACGAGCAAAATAGCATCAAAACTGGCGGCTGGGTAGGGTAGCTCTTTCGCACTGGCAACACAAAACTTAATACCAGTGCTTTGCTTGGCAGCCAACTGAATGGCGGCCTTGGAAATATCCATGGCATGGAGTTCGGTACCAGTGGCTACTGTGTGCTGCAGCTGTCTGCTGTAGTAGCCTTCACCGCAGCCAGAATCCAGCAGGCGGGCAGGTTGCAGTTGGTGCATCACTGCAATTAGCGCATCCACCAGCGGCTGATAGGCACCAGATTGCAAAAACTGGCGACGTTGTTGCAGCATGGCTTTGTTATCACCGGGTTGTTTGGAGTTTTTATGCTGCACCGGCAGCAAGTTCACATAGCCTTCTTTTGCGATATCAAAATGATGATTATTGTCGCAATGATAGTAACGCTCAGCTTGCTGTAACTCGGTATGACAGAGCGGGCAGCGATAAGCGATGGTGTTGCCTGGGTCGGTGAAATGCATAAAATTCCGCAACAACAAAAAGCCTAGTATACCGTCAGTTGGTGAAAGTTGGTATCATGCAGCCAATCACTTTCCTGGTTTGAGAGCATTGTTGTGAACGGATCCCTGCCGAACGAAAACCTATGGTCGCTGGATGAGCTTTGTGATCATGCGTTTGATATTTTTGAAGAGCTGGCCTCAGATAACTTAACCGCCGATGATTATACCGAGTACCAGCAACAGCATCTGACCAGCGGTTTTGTTGACTTAAAAACACCTGATGACAGCTGGGAAGATTTATACCCGATTGAGCTGGATCCCGAGCTGCACATAGAAGCCTGGATCGGCCTGAGCGGTAGCGAAGGCGAGGCTGATAAAGTACTGGCTCGTTTGCTACTGAACCGCGACAAAGACGAAACCGAGTGTTTCGCCCAATGGCGGGGACAGTAGTTGCAGGGACAATAAAAGCGCAGGCAATGGCGGCGCGGGTATTTAGGCGATGTTCGACCAATGGTGAACTAGGCAAGCGGGTGGCTTTCTGCTAGCTTGAATAGATAAGAGGGTTACACAGGCGTCCTTGCTATGCTGTTGCTGGATAGAGATCAAAGTGTGGTGGTGTTGGTGGATGTGCAAAGCCGGTTGGCACCGGCCATTGATAATGGTCGTGATGTAGAAAATGCCGCCGCCTGGGTGCTGCAGGTTGCTCTGCAACTTGATGTGCCAATTATTGCGACGGAGCAATACCCGGAAGGATTGGGTAACACGATTCCGCTGCTGGCAGAGCTGTTACCCGAGCACGCCGTGATTGAAAAGATGCACTTCAGTGCCTTTAAAGAAGAAGCTTTTCGCCGCAAAGTGGCACAGTTGCAACGGAAGCAGCTTATTTTGCTCGGTACAGAAACGCATGTTTGTGTACTGCAAACAGCCATGGATTTATTGGCTGCCGGTTATCAGGTGTTTTTGGTTGAAGATGCGGTAGGGTCACGCGATGCCAAACACAAAGAACAGGCCTTAGCCCGTTTGCAGCAGGCTGGTGCTGTGGTGGTTAACCGAGAAATGCTGGCCTTTGAATGGTTGCAGTGTGCTGGCACCGATACCTTCCGTCAAATCCATCAAGGCTGGATCCGCTAGTTTTCTTCCGGCCAGAGTTGCTGCAGTAGCCATGCCAGGCGGGCGGCAGCTTGAACCAACCGGGTTTCGATGGTCTCCTGGTGGCGCAGTGCGTAACTGCGATCCAAGGGTTTACCCGGGACATGCTCTGCATAAATTTGCTGCACAATCACAACCGACTCGTTGGCCCAGTCCAGCACTTCACCTTGCTGCCATTGGGCTAATTGCGGCTCGGTAAGACGTGATCGCAAGCGTTGTATGCTGGCCTCGTAGTCTTGAAAACCCAATTGCAATAATATGCCGGTGTCCCAGATACCATGCAGATTACGAACTTCGCCCATAAAGATCACGCCAATGTCATTACCACCACGGTCAAAATCGTAACCGACATGCAATGGCTGATGCAGATCACCGACGAAGTGACTGAGAAATTTCAGTGACTCAGCAGCTTTGGCCGAGTGACTGTCTTGCTGCAATTTAGCAAAGTGCTGCTTAATGGCTGAAAGCACACAGCCATAGTCCGGGCAATGATCCATGGTGACTTCGTCATCGTCTCGGCGGATATTGACGTAATGGTGTGGCCGGGCAAAATCATAGGCTTCTTGGCCGCGTAACCGATCGGCCCAGACGCAAGCTGGCGGAAACTGGTCGAACTCGGTGTGTGTCAGCAGGGCATCGACCCGATTTTGCTGAGCCGGTGATAATTGCTCATAGGCCAGCTGACAGATCATTCGATGGCCGATCTGGCCAAAAGCCAGGCTTGAGCCGCTAAACAGCAGCAAACATAAACACAGTGCAATACGCATAAATCAAACCTCTGCAATCAATTGAGTGACCTGAGCCGGGCCGGCAGCGCCCAGTTGTTGCTGCAACCAGGGCAGGAATTGCCGGCATTGCTCAGCCAGAATATAGGGCGGGTTAATCACCAGCATGCCACTGCCGGTCATGCCGTACCCGTCACTGTCAGCTTTTGGACACCACTCTACCCGCAATAAATCGGCGACTGGCAATGCAGCCACCTTATCGACAAAACGTTCAATGGCTTCACGCTCAATCACCGGGTACCAAATGGCATAGGTGCCATTGGCAAAGCGTTTTAACGCCAGCTGCAGCCCTTGCACCACATCATCGTATTCATGTTTCAATTCATAAGGTGGATCGATCAACACCAGGCCACGTTTGCTAAGCGGCGGTAGCATGGCTTTGATGCCAGCCCAGGCATCCATTTTTTCTATACGGCACTGTTTGCGGCCAGCCAGATGTTGCTGCAGTAAGGCAAAGTCGGTTGGGTGCAGCTCGGTTAATTGCATTTGATCCTGAGGCCGCAGCAGTTGCACCGCAATTGAGGGCGAGCCAGGGTAGAACAGCAGGTCTTGCTCCGGGTTTAGCTGATGGATCAAGCTCAGATAGCGAGCTGCCGGGCTTTGCTCTAACTCTTCGGGGACAGGCTGTTGAAATAACTGACCTATGCCCGAATGAAACTCACCGGTTTTAGTAGCATGTTCACTTTCCAGGCTATACAGTCCGGCCCCTGAGTGGGTGTCGTGATAGCAAAAAGGCTTATCCTTCTTTTTCAGATAGTCAATGATGGCGACTTGAACCAAGTGCTTTAACACATCGGCAAAGTTGCCCGCATGAAAACTGTGACGATAACTGAGCATGAAGGCTAATCTCTTCAGAGAAAATGGCCCGATAGCATAGCGGTTTCTGGTGATATTGTCATGCTGGCTATCGGTTTTTCCGCGGCTATCGCCGTGTATTTTGCAAGGCAACGGGGATACAGTACAATGCAGCTTGTATCCACTATCTGCCAAGGCCCTTTTTATGTCGCGTGTTCCACCTCGCAGCAAACCCGCTACGAAAACCACCAAAAAACCATCGAACCACGGGCGAAAAGGGCGACCTCGAACCGATGCCATCCAAGGAGAGTTTAGCCGCGCTGAACCTAAACGCGGAGAACCTAAACGAGCAGCATCAGGCCGTGAGCATGAGCAAAAGGTCTATGGCGAAAAGGCCTGCCTAGTGTTGTTTGCCGAGCGGCCGGAGGCGATTATTCGTTTGTATGTCAATGAAGCGATGGCGCCGAAGTGTGCGGCGATGATGAAGTATCTGGCGAAGCAGAAAAAGGCCTACCACATTGTGGCCGATACTGAGTTGGAAAAGGTGGCTGGCAGCCAGCATCATGGCGGTGTGGTGTTGCTGGTAAAACAGCCAGAAAGTCGCTCTATCGAAAGCTACCTGCGGGCGACCAAGCACAGCAAGCAAGATTTAATCCTGGCGCTGGATGGCGTCAGCAATCCGCATAATTTAGGCGCTATTGCCCGTACCTGTGCTCATTTTGGTGTGAAAGCCTTGTTGATGGCCGATGCACAATTGCTGCATTCTGGCGCCGCGGTTCGCACCGCCGCTGGTGGTGCTGAGTTTGTTGAAGGGGTGCGTTGTGCGCAGTTACCTTCAGCATTGCTGCAATGCCAAAAAGCCGGTTATCAGCTGCTGAGTACCTCTAGCCACAAAGGCGAGTCCTTGTATCAGCTAGCTTTACCTGCGAAAGCGGTGATGGTATTTGGTGAAGAGATGTTTGGCGTGTCGAAGCAAGTGGCGCAAAAGGCCGATGTCCTAC
>JAIUMG010000117.1 GCA_022565655.1 Alkalimonas sp. | reverse complement strand
GGCTGAAATTGACCAACAACTGGCGGGGCGTCAGCCCATGGCGGTGATAGGCAGCTCGCTGGGCGGGTTTCTGGCGACCTGGCTGGCTGAGCGTTTTGGTTGCAAGGCGTGTCTGATTAACCCCGCGGTAGCGCCTTATCAGTTATTGCAACAGCACCTTGGTCGCTATTTTCATCCGGTACGGCAATGTTATTATGAGGTTTGTCAGCAGGCCATGCAGGGGTTGTTGCAATTAGAGCCAAAGCAGCTTGCACAACCACAGAATTATCTGGTACTACTGCAGACGGGTGATGAAGTGCTGGATTATCGGCAGGCGGTTCAATATTACCAGCATTGCCAACTGGATATTCAACAGGGCGGTGATCATAGTTACCGCGATTTTCAGCAGCAGTTGCCCGCCATTGCCAGCTTCTGTCTGCACACGGATTCAACTTTTGCACCATAACTTTTTGCACAATAGGTAGTGTTTCGCTCATGACAGCACAAAGCTATAACGCCGACTCCATTGAAGTCCTGACCGGACTGGAACCAGTTCAGCGCCGTCCTGGTATGTATACCGATACCACCCGGCCCAATCACCTGGCACAGGAAGTCATCGATAACAGTGTCGATGAAGCGCTGGCTGGCCATGCCAATCAGATCAAAGTCATCTTGCATCCGGATCAATCATTGGAGGTGGTTGATAATGGTCGCGGCATGCCGGTCGATATTCACCCGGAGGAAGGGGTCAGTGGGGTCGAGTTGATCTTCTGTCGCCTGCACGCCGGGGGCAAGTTCTCCAATAAAAATTATCAGTTTTCCGGTGGTTTGCATGGAGTGGGCATCTCGGTGGTCAATGCGTTATCCACTCGGGTGGATGTGACCATTCGCCGCGATGGCCAGGTGTACGAAATGGCGTTTGCCGATGGCGCCAAAACACAGGAGCTCCTGGTGACGGGCACGGTAGGCAAACGCAACTCCGGTAGCCGGGTGCACTTTTGGCCGGCAGCCAGCTACTTTGATTCGCCGAAGTTTTCCGTGCCGCGTTTGCTGCATGTGCTTAAAGCCAAAGCAGTATTGTGTCCGGGGCTGACCATCGAGTTTGAAGACAAAGTCGGGGGCGACAGTTACAGCTGGTGCTATCAGGATGGCATTCGCGATTATCTGGCCGAAGCGGTTAAAGACTTCGTTGCCTTACCTGAACAGCCTTTTGTCGGTGAGTTTAAAAGCAGCCAGGAAGCGGTGGAGTGGGCGATGTTGTGGTTGCCTGAAGGCGGCGAGCTGGTCACGGAAAGCTACGTCAACCTGATCCCGACGGCTCAGGGCGGCACCCATGTCAACGGTTTGCGCCAGGGGATCCTGGAAGCGTTGCGCGAGTTTTGCGAGTTTCGTAACCTGCTGCCGCGCGGTATTAAACTGACGCCGGAAGACGTCTGGGATCGTTGCAGCTATATTTTGTCACTGAAAATGCAGGATCCGCAATTTGCTGGGCAAACCAAAGAGCGTTTGTCATCGCGTCAGGCCTCGGCGTTTGTTTCCGGTATCGTCAAAGATGCGTTTAGCTTGTGGTTGAATGAGCACACCGACATTGCCGAAGCACTGGCCGAGCTGTGCATCAGCAATGCACAAAAGCGACTGAAAGCCGCGAAAAAGATTGTCCGCAAAAAAGTCACATCTGGGCCAGCATTGCCGGGGAAACTGGCGGATTGTTCGTCGCAAGATATTCAACGCTCAGAGCTGTTCTTTGTCGAAGGGGACTCTGCCGGTGGTTCCGCCAAGCAAGCCCGTGATCGTGAGTTTCAGGCCGTCATGCCACTGCGTGGCAAAATTTTAAATACCTGGGAAGTGGATTCCAGCTTAATCCTGGGTTCACAAGAAGTGCATGATATATCGGTTGCCATTGGTATCGACCCGGACTCGAGCGATTTAGCCGGGTTACGTTATGGCAAAATATGCATATTGGCGGATGCCGACTCGGATGGTTTGCATATCGCGACCTTGCTATGCGCCTTGTTTATGCGTCATTTCCCAGCGGTTGTGGCAGCAGGCCATGTGTATGTTGCTATGCCACCGCTGTATCGGGTGGATATTGGTAAAGATGTGTATTACGCGCTGGATGAAGATGAGAAAAACGGCATTTTGGATCGCATTGAAGCCGAAAAGAAAAAGGGCAAAGTCAATGTGCAGCGCTTTAAAGGGTTGGGTGAAATGAACCCTCTGCAATTGCGTGAAACCACCATGGATCCGAATACCCGTCGCTTGGTGCAACTGACCATTGATGATCAATTGCAAACCATGGAACTGATGGATATGTTACTGGCGAAAAAACGGGCCTCTGATCGTCGGGTCTGGTTAGAGCAAAAAGGCGACAAGGCCATTCTTGCGTAGCATGGTGATGGCATCTACAGAACACTAAAGTAAAAATTTTTACTTTGAGAGCGAGGGATTGCGAATGTTTCAGAGTGTGCAAGGTCCTGATTCGACAGCTAATAAAAAGCGCAAGATTGGTTGATGCTTGAGCTCTGAAGAGAAAAGTACAAATCATGACTGAGCAGCAAGTACGGATCTTTACTTCGCAGGATGGCAAGGCACAGCTTGAGGTCGCCTTAGAGCAGGATACCGTGTGGCTTAGTCAAAGCCAGATGTCAGTCTTGTTCGATACCTCTGTAGACAACATCGGCTTGCACCTGAAAAATATCTATCAGGAGGGTGAGCTGGAAGAGCCTTCAACTACCGAGGATTTCTCGGTAGTTCGTCAGGAAGGTAAGCGGCAGGTACGGCGGCTAATCAAACACTATAACCTTGATGCCATTATTTCGGTGGGCTATCGAGTTAGCTCTAAACGCGCTACCCAATTCCGCAAGTGGGCAACCCAGGTGCTGAAAGATCATTTAGTGCAGGGTTACACCCTACACCAGCGCCGCTTGGCCGAGCGAGGTATCGAGTTTGAGCAGGCTGTAACCCTGCTGCGACGAACTCTAATCAATCAGGAGTTAGCCAGTCCCGATTGTTTGAGCTAGGAGGATTGGTATTGTTTCCAATGTATTGACTATCTTGCCTGATGCTATGATACAGGTATACTGCCAAACGATGTTAATTTTCAGCTAGGGTTGCAATGAAAACCATGCGACAGCTTTTTTTATGGGCCTGGTTGGCGCTGCTAGCGTCACCACTGTACGCCAGTCAGGATGTGCCTTTAGGTGCCCCGCTCTGGTTGCAACAGGTGATAGAGCAGCAACACCATCAACCGGAAGCCATGCTGCAGTTATTGTTAGAGCATCAAGATGAGGTGTCGCGGTTACCACTACACGTTCAGCGCAGTGCCTACCAACAGTTTGCTACCTTGTATGGCATGATGGGGCAGCACACCGAGCAGTTAAATTATGCCCGTAAAGGATTGGCCCTGGACGATGGTGTTGATGCGTTGCGCATCGAATTGCTTTATAACCTTGGGTTTGCCACCGAAATGCAAAGCAACTATCTGTTGGCTCAACAGCATTATCAAACCGGAACCGAACTGGCTACGCAACTCAAGCATGAGGCCTTGCGACTGAAGGGGCAAATCAACCTGGCTGCGATTTTATCGGCTCAGGAGCATTATCAGGAGGCTTTGGCCTTACTGAAAGAGGTGTACCAACAGAGCGGCGAATTGGCCGATCAGGAAGTGACTGCTGAAATTAATGCCGAGCTGGGGCTTTTGTATGCCACTTTGGGGTTTGAAGAGGAAGCTCTGCAGTTTCTGGATACAGCCTACGCCATGTACAAAGCGATGAACTGGCGTAAAAGCAAAATTGCGGTCTTGTACAACCTGGCCAGAACCTATGGCTTTATCGAGCAGTACGAGCAAGCATTCAGTACCTACCAGCGTATGCTGAGCGTTAGCCGGCAGTATGGCGATCACATGAATTTGTACTACGCCTACCTGGGGTTGGCCATCACCAGTCATGAGTTTGGTCGCACTAATACCGCGCTTAACTACATGAGTAAAGCAGAAGAGTACCTGGACAGGGTGCAGTCGCCAATGGCGCAGGTAGTGCATCTTTTCGAAAAGGCAAGAATTTACAATGGGCTGCAACAAAATACCCTGGCCATGCAGCAATTGATGCTGGCCCGGCAACTGCTGGACGAGATGGATGGGTCTGAAAGCGACTCAATGCAATTAAATATTCTGTTTATGCAGGCGCATCTCTATGCCCGGCAAGGGCAGTTTGAACAGGCTTATGAAACGTTCGAGTCGTTTTTTTATCGTTTCCAGGATCGATTTACCCAGGAGAGTGAGCTGGCACTCACCAGTCTGCGGCTCAGTTTTGAGCAAGAGCGTGAACAGGCCGAGCGAGCCCTATTGGTAAAAGACAACGAATTGCAAGCGCTCCGTCTGCAGGAAATTGAGCGGAAGCGTCAGATCCAGTGGCTGTGGACTGGTTTATTTGCCAGCACAACCCTGGTGTTAATGACACTATTGTTGTGGCAATGGCAGCGTCGTCGGCGGGCCGAGACGTTGCATCAGACCAACCAAGAGGATACCAAGTCGTTATGACCGACACCACCATTTCAGCTGAAGGTGTAGAGCAGTTATCGCTGCGACGCTTTACCGAAGACGCCTATCTGAACTATTCCATGTACGTCATTATGGACCGGGCTTTGCCGCATATCGGTGATGGCTTAAAACCGGTGCAACGCCGTATTGTTTATGCCATGTCCGAGCTTGGTTTAAGCCATATTGCCAAGTACAAAAAATCCGCTCGTACTGTGGGTGATGTGCTGGGTAAATTTCACCCGCATGGTGATTCTGCTTGCTATGAAGCTATGGTCTTGATGGCACAGCCGTTTTCGTACCGGTATCCGTTGGTGGATGGTCAAGGCAACTGGGGGGCACCGGATGATCCAAAATCCTTTGCCGCCATGCGTTATACCGAAGCGAAACTGGCCCGCTTTAGTGAAGTGTTGTTGTCTGAGCTTGGCTCCGGTACCGCGGATTGGATCCCTAACTTTGATGGCACCATGGACGAACCCAAGGTGTTACCCGCGCGCTTGCCGCATATTTTGCTGAATGGTATTACCGGCATCGCGGTAGGGATGGCCACCGATATTCCACCGCATAATGTGCGGGAAGTGGCCAATGCATGTGCATTATTGCTGGACCAGCCGGACAGCAGCATTGAAGATTTGATGCAGCATATACAGGGCCCAGACTACCCGACTGATGCAGAGGTTATTACTGCCAGAGACGACATCAGCAGCATTTACCAAACTGGCCGTGGCAGCATTCGGATGCGCGCCAAGTATTTGTTGGAAGATGGTGATGTGGTGATCACCGCATTGCCACACCAAACCTCTGGCTCGAAGGTGCTGGAACAAATCGCGTCTCAGATGCAGGCAAAAAAACTGCCGATGGTGACCGATTTACGCGATGAATCCGATCATGAAAACCCCACCCGCATCGTGGTGGTACCGCGCTCCAACCGGGTGGATATTGAGCAACTGATGCAGCACCTGTTTGCCACCACGGACCTGGAAAAAAGCTATCGGGTGAACCTGAATATGCTGGGGCTGGATAACCGGCCAGGGGTTCGCGATTTAAAAGCCATATTGACAGACTGGCTGGTGTTTCGTCGGGATGTGGTGCGGCGTCGTTTGCAGTATCGACTGGACAAAGTGCTGGATCGTTTGCATGTGCTGGAAGGTTTATTAATCGCCTTCCTGAACATTGATGAAGTGATCGCTATTATTCGTGAGCACGACAAACCCAAACCGGTACTGATGGAACGCTTTGGTTTAAGCGACAGGCAAGCCGAAGCGGTGCTGGAGCTAAAACTACGGCATTTGGCCCGGTTGGAAGAAATGAAAATCCGTGGCGAGCAGGATGAGCTGGCCAAAGAGCGTGATAAGTTGCAAGGTATTTTAGGTTCCAAGGCCAAACTGACCAAGTTGATCCGCACTGAATTGCTGGAGGCTGCCGAGAAGTATGGCGATGAACGTCGTAGCCCAATCGTTGCCCGAAGTGAGGCAAAAGCCCTGTCGGAAAAAGAGTTGCTGCCAAGCGAGCCGGTTACGGTGGTGCTATCGGAAAAAGGCTGGGTGCGGTGCGCGAAAGGCCATGATGTCGATGGCCGCAGTTTAAGCTACAAAGCGGGTGATGCCTTCAAATCGGCTGCCAGCGGCAAGAGCAATCAACATGCAGCGTTTCTGGATAGTTCTGGCCGCAGTTTCTCCGTCGAAGCGCATGAGTTGCCTTCAGCCAGAGGGCAGGGCGAGCCGCTATCTGGTCGCTTTAATCTGGTGGCCGGTGAAAGCTTTGAGCAGGTCTTTATGGCCAAAGACGATCAGTTGCTGCTGTTTGCTTCCGATGCTGGCTATGGCTTTGTAGGGCGCTTTGACGACATGCTGACCCGCAATAAATCAGGCAAGGCATTATTGACCTTGCCCACCGGAAGTCAGGTGTTAACGCCTGTCCCTGTCCGTCAGGCGGAACAGGATTTAGTGGTGACCATTTCGACAGAAGGACGGATGTTGGTCTTCCCGGTGAAGGACTTACCACAACTGAGCAAAGGCAAAGGCAATAAGTTGATGTCGATCCCATCGGCTCGCGCTGCCAGCCGGGAAGAGTATGTCAAACTGATGACGGTGATCCCGGCCGATGGTGGCGTGGTGCTAACCGCAGGTAAACGCAAACTAAGCCTGAAAGCAGCAGATATCGAGCACTATCGTGGCGAGCGTGGCCGGCGGGGCAATAAGCTACCCCGAGGTTTGCAGCGTATTGATACCATTGAGGTGTTAACGGGTGTCAGTGAGAGTGATCAAACCAGCCCAGAGTAAGCAAGCGGGTATACTGAGTCTCTTTGAGCTCTGCAGGGGTAAAATGTGTTAGCTGTGGTACGGTTACTTTTGATGGCGATCTTTGTTATTGCCAGCACCTTGGTTGGACTGGTGATTTGTTTGTTTCGACCATTCCATGCCGACAATGTGGTGTTGTTTGGTCGTTGGTACGCATGGTGTGGTCGTATCTTCGGGGTCGAAGTTGAAGTGCGACGACACCCGGATGTTCCTGCGGCTCAGCCCTGTGTTTTTACTGCCAATCATCAGAACAATTACGATTTGTTCTTGTTGCCTAATGCTCTGTTGCAGCGCACGGTTACCATTGGCAAAAAAAGCCTGCGACTGATCCCGTTTTTTGGTCAGTTGTACTGGCTCAGCGGAAATATTTTGCTCGATCGGGACAATCGCAATCGTGCAGTCGGCACCATGCATGGCGCAGTGGCACGGATCCAGCGGGAGCAGCTCTCGGTGTGGATGTTTCCAGAAGGTACCCGCAGTTACGGCCGCGGTTTGCTGCCATTTAAAACCGGGGCCTTTCATATTGCCCAGCAAGCCAAGGTGCCGGTGGTGCCGGTATGCATGAGTTCCACCCAGCATATTAGCTTAAACCGCTGGCGCAATGGCAAGGTCATTATCGAGATGCTGGCCCCGATCAAGCTGGAAGAGCGCACACCGATCCGGCCCCTGGCCCGAGAAGTACGCGAACTGATGAAGGAAAAGCTCGCCGAGCTTGATACCGAGTTAGCCAGCGACTACACTGCCCAAAGTCTCACTGCGCGGAAATAACCCCCTATGGAAAACTGGAACGAATTTACTGAAGAAACCATCGCGGCGTTGCTGGAAGATGGGAGCGATCCGGATGCGTTGTACACCATTGAACACCACTTTTACCATGCCGACTTTCAGAAGTTGGAAAAACTGGCGGTTGAAGTGTTCAAGTTAGGCTTTGAAGTGACTGATGCGGAAGAAATTGAGCTGGATGATGGCAGCATCGCCTGGGTATTTGATGCCATTCGTGAGCAATCACTGGATGCCGATGCCATTGTTGCCGATGCGTTGCGGTTAGAGAAGTTAGCAGCTTCGCATCAGATTGAATACGATGGCTGGGGCACTTACTTTGAAGATGAAAACGGCTTTGAACTGGATGATGAAGACGATGATTAACTGAGTTTTCATCATGAAGCCAAAAAAATGCCCGCTATTGCGGGCATTTTACGTTTTAGCTAACGGGCACTATCAGAAGCGGTAGCGCGCACCGATGGCGTAGCGGGGGCCAAACTGACGAGCAAACAAGAACTGCTCTTCATAACGGCCATAGCCTTGTTCGGTTTCATTCAGCAGGTTAATGCCTTCAAAGAACACGGTAAAGTTCTCGTTGACATCATAATTGACGCTTAGATCCCACTGCGCATACGCTCTGGCGAATTGCGGCGGGGCATCCGAAGAACCTTGCGACTGACCTACGCCCAGCAGGTAGCTGTCACGCCAGGCATAGGTGAGCTTAACGGACCAGCCGTGCTGCTCATAAAACAGCTGCAGGTTGGCTGAATCGCTTAAGCCGGTTAACGGGGCTTGTTGCTCCAGACTTTCGGTATCGAATTTAACATCGCCATTGACGAAAGTGGCATTCACACCAAAACCAAAGCCAGTGTCACCCAGTAAATGCTGCCAGGCCACTTCAATACCATCCACTGACTTGCTGTCGGTATTTTGTGGTTGGCTGATACTCCAGACGATGAGTGGATCTTGCGCGGTAGGCTCAATCCGGCCATCTGCATTGCCATGACCATTGGCCAGCATCTGCTCGAAAATGGCGGTGCTGGTGGCTTGTTCGCCACGAGCCTCAATATCGGCTACCGCTTGATTGTAGCGCGGCCCATTCAGGATGTCGTGCAAGCCATCAATGGTAATATCGGTAATGGTAGTCTGAATAAAGTTATCAACACTTTTACGGAAGTAACCAATAGCGGCATAACTGCCTTCGGCGTAATAGTATTCCAGGCTTAAATCGAGATTGGTCGATTCAAACGGCTGCAGGTTGGTGTTGCCTTGCCCGCCACTGCGGGCGCCAGGGCGAGGGCTGCCACTGAGGCTGCGACCACCAGCTAAGGCACCAAGCGGCGCACGTGATATGGTTTTACCCCAGGAAAAGCGGGCTATCAGATCATCGGTCAGATCGACTCTGGCATCGAACATCGGCAAGAAGACATCGTGCTTGCCGGTTAGGGTTAAGAAGGTATCATCACCTTGTTCGTACTGCATGATCCACTCTGATGCACTCTCCCAGTTGACCTGACGCTCTACCCGCTGACGCACCGTGCTGGTGACATCGGTTTCTTCATAGCGCACACCAACATTAAGCTGCACCGGGTAAGACGCAACATCAAACTCCCAGTGCGATTGCAGATAGACGCTGTTGGTCACTTCTTTAACCGTACTTTGACTGGTGATGCCGTTGAAATAGGCATCCGGCACAAAGGCATCACTGCCCATGACATCTTCCGTCAAAAACGCCATTTGCCGGGCCACTGCTTCATCAAAATCGAAGGTATAGTAGTAGTTGGTTACTAGATCAGAACCACCACCCTGGAATTGATTGAGGAAATTCCCCGTACTGTTTCTGGTGAACATGCTGTCCGGGAAAATCTCTTTAAAGCTGGGGTTAAAGCCAGGGCCACCACGCAAGCCACTCCAGGCATTCCAGCCACCCATACTTTGCTCGGTGCGTGCCACGCCACCTTTGATGTCTATCAATGGCAAGTCAAAGCGGGAGTTGTACCAGGTGCCATCCAGTTGCAATTGTTTGATTTCCGACTCGCCCGGCGAGTGGATAAACTGGCC
>JAIUMG010000116.1 GCA_022565655.1 Alkalimonas sp. | reverse complement strand
ACCCCTTTGCGAGGAATAATCAGTTGCTGCTGCGCTCCGGTGCTTTGCGGTAACTGCAATTCGCTCATGGCCAGGCGATGGCCATCGGTTGCTACCGTACGAACTGTTTGTTGATCCACCTCGAACAGCAAACCATTCAAATAATAGCGAACATCCTGATTGGCCATGGAAAAAGCGGTTTCTTCCAGCAAACGGCGCAACTCAGCCCGTGATAATTGCAAACTGACATCGCCTTGCCAACTTTCCAGGTTGGGGTAGTCGCTGGCTGGCAAGGTCGTCAGAGTAAACTTGGCTTTGCCACAGCTGATGACGAAATGATCGCCAACCAGAGTCAGTTCAATCACCGAGCCATCTGGTAAGCTACGACAAATATCCAGTAATTTACGGGCAGGGACGGTCACCCGTCCTTCTTTATGCACCTGAGATACTGCCACACTGGCCACCATTTCGATTTCTAAGTCGGTGCCCGTTAACGCCAGCTGTCCTTGCTGCACATCCAGCAAGACATTGGATAAAATGGGTAAGGTATGACGCCGCTCAATGGCGCCAGATACCATTTGCAGCGGTTTGAGCAGTGTGTCTTTATCAATGCTTAAATGCATAACGAGTCCCTATTATGACGACAAGGTGCGCAGTAAATTTTGAAAATCTTCTTTGATTTCGTGCGTTTCTTCTTTTAGTGATTCGATTTTACGGCAGGCGTGCAACACCGTGGTATGGTCGCGACCACCAAAGGCATCACCGATTTCTGGCAAGCTGTGATTGGTCAGTTCCTTGGCCAGAGCCATTGCCATTTGCCGAGGCCGCGCAACCGAACGACTGCGTCGCTTTGATAATAAATCGGCCACCCTGATTTTGTAGTACTCTGCGACCGTTTTCTGAATATTTTCAATGGTCACCAGCTTATCCTGCAACGCCAGCAAGTCACGCAAAGCCTCGCGGACAAAATCAATGGTGATGGGACGGCCGGTGAAGTTGGCATTGGCGATCACTCGGTTTAGCGCCCCTTCCAGCTCACGAACATTAGACCGCAACCGCTTAGCAATGAAAAAAGCCACTTCTTCCGGTAAGCGGATCTGGTTCTCTTGGGCTTTTCGCATCAGGATCGCCACCCGGGTTTCCAACTCAGGTGGCTCAATGGCAATAGTCAGGCCCCAGCCGAAACGGCTTTTTAAGCGATCTTCGACACCATTAATTTCTTTCGGGTAACGATCACTGGTCAAAATGATCTGCTGGTTGCCTTCAAGAAGTGCATTGAAGGTATGAAAGAACTCCTCTTGCGAGCGCTCTTTGTTGGCAAAAAACTGAATATCATCAATCAACAATGCATCGACCGAGCGATAGTAGCGCTTAAATTCTTCAATGGCATTATTTTGCAATGCTTTGACCATGTCCTGCACAAATCGCTCAGAATGCATATAAATGACTTTGGCATTTTCTTTTTGCGCCATAATGCCATTGCCAACCGCATGCAATAAGTGGGTTTTACCCAAACCAGTGCCGCCATAGATAAACAAAGGGTTGTAGGCGGTGCCCGGATTATCCGCTACCTGGCTGGCAGCCGCACGGGCTAATTGATTGGATTTACCTTCAACAAAGTTTTCAAAGGTATAGCTGGCTTTGATATTTGACTTGACGATGGTTTTTGGCACCGGCTCAGGCCGGCTTTGTTGACGAGTTTCGGCCGGGATCAAATGAGCTTTATTGGCTTGACTGACTTCATGCTCTTCCACCGTTTGCGGGCGACTGCCAACATCAAAGCGTAGCCGAGGGGCATTATCACCGCAATAGTCTTGAATCAACTCATTGATTCTATTTAGGTATTTCTCCCTAACCCAATCCAGTACAAAACGGTTCGGCGCATAAAGCGTCAGGGCCTCATCAGAGCTGGATGCCTGCAAAGGGCGGATCCACATACTAAAATGCTGAGCTGGTAACTCCTGCTGCAAGGTCTGCAAGCAATTTTTCCACACAGATAGGTACACCCTGTCTCCCTGAGCTTTATTATTAGGCAATAACGCACTGATTTATGGCTAAGCAGCTATTATGATCCGATCTTATCCACAAGTTCAATATTGACTTTTTATAAAAAAGGTCCTGCTTAGACAATAAAGTCTATCTAACTGATTTATAGTCAGTAAATTATCAGATTTTATCTGTGATTTTACAATGGTCGGAGTACAGACCGCAGGCTCACAGAAATGAAATTATGTCTTATTGTGCACACTTTATTAAAAGTGTACGCCTTACCCTGTGGAAAACCACAGCGTAGTGCAGCATTAAGTAAGGATCTGTTGAGATAATCACTAGGATCGCATTGACTTTGTCGGCCAGACTACGTAAAATTCGCGCTCATTTTTATCAACTGTGTTTTGGTGTATCACTGAGGTAATACTAAAACAGAGCAGTCAACTTTAGTATTATTTCAAGCGGACGGACAAGGTTATGAGCAAAAGAACATTTCAACCCAGCGTATTAAAACGTAAGCGTGTACATGGTTTCCGTGCTCGCATGGCAACCAAGAATGGTCGTCAGGTCCTGGCACGTCGTCGTGCTAAAGGCCGTAAGCGCTTAGCTGTCTAATTCGACAGTTAAGTGCTGCGTGCGCAACTTTAAATTCGGCAGGGAGTTACGCCTGTTAACTCCTGGCGAATTTAATCAGGTCTTCCAACAGCCTTTTCGGGCTGGATCCCCTCTGTTTACTGTACTCTGCACCCCTACAGAGCTGACTAATCCTCGATTAGGTCTGATCATCGCAAAAAAACGTGTTAAATTAGCCGTGCAACGCAATCGGATCAAACGTTGTATCCGTGAAAGTTTTCGCTTGCAACAGCATCGGCTGCCTAATATCGATTTGGTGGTGATGGTAAAAGGGCCAATTAGTGCCACAGAGAATGAAGAGCTGAGAACTCAATTGGAGCGGATATGGAACAAAATTTGTCGCCATTACAACGCCTAGTCCTGACCTTGCTTCGTGGCTATCAAACACTGATCAGCCCATTGTTTGGACCCAGTTGTCGCTTCCACCCCAGTTGCTCCCATTATGCCGTTGAGGCCATCACTCGATTTGGTGTGCTAAAAGGGTCTTGGTTAGCAACGAAACGTCTATTAAAATGTCACCCTTTACATGCAGGTGGTCACGATCCTGTTCCCGAAAAGCACAATGAGAAAAGCTAACCTATGGACTCGCAACGTAGTATTTTAATCATCGCGCTCGCTTTTGTCAGTTTTCTGCTGTGGCAACAATGGCAGAAAGACTATGGACCTCAGCCAGTGGTACCTCAGCCTCAGGCTGAACAACAAGATAGCTCTGATTCTGGCGATTTGCAGCTGACCGCTGACGAGTTTGGCTCCGAGCCGATTGCCCAAGTCACACCAACCACCACGGCCAGTCAGCGCCAGCAAATCATTCAGGTTGAAACCGACGTACTGCAGCTGGAAATCAGTACCCGAGGTGGTGACATCGTTGGCCTGAAACTGCCAAAGTACGAACAAACCAAAGACAGCGGCACTCCATACGTCATGATGCGTCGTGTCACCGGCTTTGAGTACATCGCCGAATCCGGCTTAATCGGCACCCATGGGCCAGATGATAGTCGCCACACAGAAGGTCGACCGGTCTATCAAAGCAGCCAACTAAGCTATCGTTTAACCGATGGCCAGCAGGAGTTGGTCGTGCCGCTGACCTACCAGCGCGATGGCTTAGTGATTGAAAAGCGCTTTATCTTCCGTCCGGGTCAGTACGATATTGGTTTAGAGTATCTGGTGCAGAACCAATCGGATGAAGTACGGGTGGTGCAGAATTATCAGCATCTGATTCAAAGTATTGATGGTGGCAAAGACAGCAGCTTCTTTATGCCCATTTATCGCGGCGCTGCCTATGGCAGCCAGGATGATCGCTACAGCAAGTACAAGTTCTCCGACATGCAAAAAAGCAATCTGTCGATCCCAACGCAGGGCGGCTGGGCAGCTATGTTGGAGCACTATTTCGTTGCGGCCTGGGTCCCCAATCAGCACGAAAACAACCAGATTTACAGCCGGGTTAATCGCGGCCGTGGTGTGATTGGTGCCTTAGGGCCCTTGGTGCAACTGGCGCCTGGTGAACAAACCACCATTACTGCCACCTTCTATGCCGGCCCGAAAACCCAGGATAACTTAGCCGAGTTGGCCAATGGTCTGGATCTAACGGTTGATTACGGCTTCTTATGGTTTATTTCACAACCCTTGTTCTGGTTACTGACCTTGATCCAGGGCTTTGTGGTTAACTGGGGTGTAGCGATTATCTGCATCACCATCGTACTGAAAGGGCTCATGTACCCGCTGACTAAAATTCAGTACGAATCCATGGCGAAGATGCGCAACCTGAAACCAAAGATTGAAGAGTTGCAAGCACGTTATAAAGATGACCGGCAGAAACTTGGCCCGGCCATGATGGAGCTGTATCGCAAAGAGAAAGTCAACCCGATGGGCGGCTGCTTACCCTTGCTGCTGCAAATGCCAATCTTCCTGGCGTTGTACTGGGTGTTTGTGGAAAGTGTCGAAATCCGCCATGCTCCCTTTATGCTGTGGATCCAGGATCTGTCGGCACCAGACCCATGGTATATTTTACCGGTGCTGTTTGGCCTGAGTATGTTTATGATGCAGAAGCTAACGCCGATGACGGTGACAGACCCGATGCAACGTAAACTAATGATGTGGATGCCTGTGGCCTTCTCAGTATTCTTTATCTGGTTCCCAAGTGGCTTGGTACTGTACTGGTTAGTCAGCAACCTGATCTCGCTGGCACAGATGCTGTACATCTACAAAGGTATGGAAAAGAAAGGCTTACATAGCAAGAAAGCCTGACAGCCATACCAACAGGCTGGAACCGGGTGTTCCGGCCGTGAACAGTAAAAAATAGCCTGTCAGCGCAATGCGACAGGCTTTTTCGATTAAGAGGCAACCATGTTTAACACCGATACCATCGCCGCTTTAGCCACCGCTCCCGGCCGCGCCGGCGTCGGTATTATCCGTATCTCAGGCCCGGCAACTCAAGCCGTTGCTAAGGCAATACTGCACAAGCTGCCTAAAGCCCGCTATGCCGAGTACCTGCCGTTTTTTGATAACCAGCATCAACTGCTGGATCAAGGCATTGCGCTGTACTTCCCCGGCCCTAATTCCTTTACCGACGAAGACGTATTGGAACTGCAAGGCCATGGTGGCCCGGTATTGCTGGATATGCTGCTCAAAGCCATCCTAGCCCTGCCCGATGTGCGGATTGCCCGCCCCGGAGAGTTTAGCGAGCGCGCCTTTTTAAACGACAAACTGGATTTAACCCAGGCCGAGGCCATTGCCGACTTAATTGATGCCAGTTCCGAGCAAGCAGCCCGCTCTGCTATGCAATCGCTGCAGGGTGAGTTTTCCGAACGCATTCATCAGTTGGTGGAAAAAGTTATTCATCTGCGCATTTATGTCGAAGCCGCCATCGACTTCCCCGATGAAGAAATTGATTTTCTGTCCGATGGCAAGGTCGCCGCTGATTTAGCCGACATCATTGCAGATTTGGCCAGCATACGACGCCAGGCCACTCAGGGCAGTATCTTGCGCGAAGGCATGCGGGTGGTGATTGCCGGTCGGCCAAATGCGGGGAAATCCAGTTTACTGAACGCTCTGGCCGGGCGTGAAGCCGCCATCGTTACCGAGATAGCGGGTACCACGCGCGATGTACTGCGTGAACACATTCATGTCGATGGCATGCCATTGCATATTATCGACACCGCTGGGCTGCGTGAGGCCAATGATCAGGTGGAACAAATTGGCATCGAGCGCGCCTGGCAGGAAATAGAACAGGCTGACCGCGTGCTCTTTATGGTCGATGGTACCACCACAGACGCTACTGACCCCCACACCATCTGGCCAGACTTTATCGACCGCTTACCAGCCAAGCTTGGCATCACCGTGATTCGCAATAAAGCCGACCTGACCGGCGAGCCGATGCAAGCCGACCTTGAAAGCGCCGTGCCGGTGTTTCGCTTATCAGCCAAAACCGGTGCTGGCATTGATGCACTGCGCGAGCACTTAAAGCAGTGCATGGGTTTTGAGGGTAACACTGAGGGCAGCTTCCTGGCCCGCCGCCGCCACCTGGATGCGCTAGAGCGCGCCAGCGAGCATTTATCTACCGGGCAAGAGCAACTGCACAGCTACATCGCCGGTGAGATACTGGCTGAAGAACTGCGGTTAACCCAGCAGCATCTGAACGAAATCACCGGTGAGTTTAGCTCCGATGATTTATTGGGGCGGATATTTTCCAGTTTCTGTATCGGCAAGTAAGTAAGGCTGGCACCGGTCAGAGTCCGATTCAGATAACCGGGTATCAGTATTATCGCTTAAAACGGGATATGCACCTGCACATTGCCACCACCAAACGACAGGTCATGCAGCTCTATCGTTGGGTTCACCCGGATCAGTGCACCGCTTTGCTGGTGCAATAAAAACTCAACCACTGGCACGACCTTCGCCATGATGCCACTGAAATCCAGCGGTTCGTCATCGTCTGGTCGCAGCCCTTTGATATCAGCATAACTGACCATCAAGGCCGGTTTGAGACGGATCCAATCACGCCACTGCCAGGCCATACCAGCATAGAGCGTCCACTCATCGCGCTGCTCCAACATCGCCAGGCTTGCTGTCTGAATGTGGTCGCGCTCGCGCAGGGTCAGGTAACGAACTCCAGCCCAATAATCGATGGCTTGTGACGGCCTAGATTGCAACTCCAGGCTGGTGTCGGAAAACTGTCGACGAAGCTCAGACGCCAGTGCATCCCCCTGCCACTGCTGACGCAGACCATACAACCCCTGAGTGCGCAGCCCCAGCTGCCAGTTTGCCGAGACTGGCATCAACCAGCCGATACCAGCAGAGTATTGTTTGTCCGTCCACTGTTGCTCTAGATCTGGCTGGTGGTATTCCATCTGCCGGTTCAGGTTGGTAAAACCATACAGCTGCTGGCCAGCAGCAAACGAAGTGCCTGCGCTCAGGTGCAAAGTCAGTGGTTTGCGCTGGTAGAAGCTGCTGTCGTAAGTTTTGCCGTTGTACATGGCATCAGGCGAAATCAGCGTCGCCCGCAGCCAACGATCGGCCTGAGGACGCCAAACTCCCTCCAGTTGCAGATCAATTTCATCTTTGCCGCCACGAACATCGCCCCAGACACCCAGCTCCAAACGGCCATCGGCACTAGCGTAGCCACTGCCAAACAAGGTGCGATCAAAGCGGCCATCTAAATCTTCATCACGGCGAAAACGCACGCCAACAAACATCGGCACATCAAACTGCACTCGCTTTTGCAGATGAGATTGCACATAAAATTCCCGGCTGCGGGTACTGCCAGCCGTGCCATACCAGCCGTCCTCGGCCCAGGCGTCGTGCAGCCGAATCAGCGGCATGGGCTGAAAGCTCGCCCGGTGTAAAAAACTTTCTTCCGTCAGTTCATAGCCCCGGCCATCCAGCCGCTCCAGCCGAAAGGGCTCCGGCCCGGACCAACCATAAGCCTGTACTTGTGCAGAAACCATACACATACCGATCAGCAGCATCGATTTCATCCCAGCCATGACGTATCCTTTTAAGCGCAGTTCGTTCTAAATTTTACTTAGGTTAGCATAGTGATCATCAGCTCCAAATCAGTTTGGTCTGCTCATCCAATGAAAACGTATAAACACTTAACCTCAGGATGAAAAGCGAAACACTCAGCATGCACCAGATTGGACTATTTTGGTTTCAACAAGATTTACGCTTAAGCGATAACTCCGCCTTACTCGCGGCCTGCCAGCAATGCAAACAGTTGATCCTGCTGTACTGCGCTGAACCTGGCTGGTTTTCCCCAGGCCATTATCACAGCAAACGCATGGGTAGTCAGCGCTGGCGCTTTGTACTGGATAGTGTGCAAGAGCTGCGGCAACAGCTAGAACAACGTGGTCAGCAGCTGGTGATCCGCTATCAGTCACCGGTACAAGCCATCAGTGAGTTAATCAGCCAGTACCGGGTTGATGCCATTTATCGTAGCCGGCAGCCGGGATTTTACGAGCAACAGCAATGGCAAAAACTACAGTCCCGTTTTCCCTACCTGCATTTTGCCGAACACGACAGCAACACACTATTCGAACAGCAACAACTGCCGTTCCTGCTGCAACAGCTGCCTGCCAGCTTCAGCCAGTTTCGTAAGCTGGCAGAACAGTTAGCCGTGCTGCCAGCCCAGCATGCCCCAGCATCGATCCCAGCCAGCCAGCTAAGGATCCAGGCTTCAGCGGACTTACCAGCTTATCCACACTGGGTAAAGCCCATGATGCACGGCGGTGAAGCCAGTGGTCAGTATCATCTGCAACAATACTTCAAAGGGAACCTAGCCAGCCACTACAAAGAAGTACGCAACGAATTGGATGGATTTAGCAACTCGACCAAGTTTTCTGCCTGGTTAGCGGCTGGCTGCATCTCACCCCGACAAGTGATCGCTGCCTTAACCCACTATGAGGCACAGCATGGTCGCAATGATTCAAGCTACTGGATTTATTTTGAATTGTTGTGGCGTGAGTACTTTCACTGGTATGCACATTGCTATGGTAAGCAGTTGTTTTTAAAAGGTGGTATTAAAAATCGGCCGCTTCATACCAGCTTCTACCCGCAACGTTTTCAGGCCTGGTGCACTGGCAATACTCCCTATCCACTGATCAACGCCTGCATGCGCCAGCTAACAACCACCGGTTATTTATCCAACCGGGGCCGGCAGATTGTCGCCAGCTGCTTTGTCAACGAACTGCAACTGGATTGGCGCTATGGTGCTGCCTGGTTTGAGCAACAACTGATTGATTACGATGTAGCCGTCAACTGGGGCAACTGGCAATACCTGGCTGGGGTAGGAGCCGATCCCCGTGGTCAGCGGCACTTTGATATTGCCAAGCAACAAAGCCGTTTTGATGCCGATGGCAGCTTTATTGAGCGCTGGAGCAATGGAACAGCTAGTTCGAGGTTGGACTGGGTCGATGCCGCCGATTGGCCTTGCAGCTAAGCCCTGAGACAAACTTTAGTGGCATTTTTCCGCAAAGCACTGGGGTCAGACGGCTAAAACCGTTACAATACTCGTTTGCATAAAAATGCTGACAGGAACCGAATGCCAGAGCAAACCTCCATTGAGTTTCCACTTTCCGAGCAAGAGCTGATCCTGCGTTATGGCCCAGCTGTTCATCAACGTGCTCTCAGCTATTTGCAGCAAAATAAAGTCTTTCGCGTTGAACACGACGACCACTTCGCCAAGATAGAAGCTCAGGTCTGGGGCAATTCGTTGATCCCCTACCGGCAAAAGATCCGGCTGGAGCGAAACGGCAACGACTGGCAGTTGGATGCACGTTGCAGTTGCCCGGTTCGCAGTAACTGTAAGCATACCCTGGCGGTACTGCTTAAAGTCATTCAGCAACAGCAAGAGATCGGTCAGCAGCAGCAAGACAAACTGCACCAGTGGCTGAACTCTTTGCAACAGGTCGATCAACTGGCTCCTGATTTTGATTACAAAGACCGGGTACTCTATATCCTCGAGATGACCAGTCAGGGTCTGGCCATGTCGCCGCGCCGGGCCAGACGCTTGAAAAAAGGAGGCTATGGCCAAGGCAGCTTACTGAGTGAGCATGACTACCGCCAGG
>JAIUMG010000115.1 GCA_022565655.1 Alkalimonas sp. | reverse complement strand
CTGCAATAACGCATCCGATAGCAAAGCATGCTGCCACATCACATAGGTATAAATGGCGGTACTAAATAATGCGGCAGGCCAGCACCAGAGGCTATGCCGCATCGCCAACAGCAGATAAGCCAGCGCCAGCAGCATGGCCAGCAGCTCTAGGCTGGTTAGCATCTGCCACTCTTGCCAAAACTGCTGCACTGCGGCGATCATGGCCGCAAATCACCCGGAATAAACTTACAGACAAACACCACCTTGCCATATTGCTCGAACGACCACTTCATGCACTGCTGCAGCGCCTGCATTACCACATCGTATTCTCCAAAGATTTGCGTGCTCATGGTATTGGTGATGACATGAAGATCCGGTTGCTGCCCCAGCTGCTGCAAAAACGCTTTGATCGGGCCAATGTACTCATCGGCCAACGGGTACTTGCTGATTTCTACCGATAGTTGCATAGATCGTGCTCCTTAGAATTGATAGCTGGCCGTCACACCAAAGCGGCGTGGCTCGCCCCATTGCTCGTAGGTATGAGGTGCGTATTCATCCCGCGGGTCATTGCCAAAATAAAAGCCCCGCACTGCTCTATCCTGATCCAAGGCATTGCGCATCCACAGCGCCAGCTGCCATTGCTCCAACTGATAACTCAAGCGAAGATTCACCAGCTCAGAGCCAGATGAGCGGGCATTGTGACCATCGGAGTAGTAAAAACCACTTTTACCCTGCACACTGCCTTGCAGCATCAGTTGCTCGCTCAGGTACCAATCGCCCGCCAGTTGATACGTGAAACGCGGCGCATGGGCTTGATCACGCCCAGTCATATCCAGCTCACTTTGGGTGACATAGGGGCCCAGCTTCGATTTAAGCACACCGGCGTTTACATACAAAATAAAGCTCGGATGCACCACAATGCGATTTTCCATCTCAATGCCGTAATTACGGCCACGGCCAGCATTGTCGATAAAGCCAGCGAACTCTGGCCCCAGGTCCGGGTTTAGCCAGCCTTTCACTTGCATATCGTCGCGCCACATATGAAACGCAGCCACCCGGGTGACCAGGCTGCCATCCAGCGCAGCTCCTTTGACACCAAACTCAGCGTTAATCAGACTCTCTGGCTTAAAGGTAGCCTGCTGCAGCAAGGAGGCAAAGCCATCGTCGCCAGCACGCGACAAGGCTTCACCATTAACGCCACCCACTTTATAGCCACGCGACAGGAGTGTATAAATCATCGCTTGTTCGCTGGCTTGGTAGTTTAAGCTCAGTTTACCGCCCCACATGGTGTGTCTCTGTTGAATAGACAGGTTACCACTGTCATGGTAGTCATCTTTATACCGCTCTACCCGGCCACCCACCACCAGCGTTGTCTGCTTAGAAAGAGCCGTACTGGTTTCGCCGTACACCGCCGCATTATCACGTTGCAGGTTGTTATCAAAAGTACGAAGCCTTGAGCCTGAACGACGTATCCGTTGTAAATCCAGCTCACGGCCACTGACGTAGAACCCGAGTACCCAATCGGTGTTGTTGGCGATGCGACCCTCGTCATCCGATACCAGGCGATAGTCCAGCGTCCATTGCTCGCGTGTGCGCTGGTAACGATCAAAAGCAGAATACTCCCAGTCTGGCCGGATACCGACAAAGGCCCAGTCTTCATCAAAGCTATAGTCCGAGTCGGCCGACAACCAGCTTAGCTGCCACATCAGATCAGCGCCGACGATGCCACTATAATCCGCGCGTAACGCCAGCGCCTTGCTGCTGAGCTCATCTTTGCCAGGTTCATCCGATAAAGTAGTGCGGTTTCTGTCGAGCGAAAAAGCATCGTAGCCGTTGTTCTGCTCAATAGCATGCGCAATCAGTTGCCACTGCAACTCGTCACTGTGGCGATACAGCAACCGACCCCGGACAGTTAACTCATCAATGTCATTGGTGTCTTTGCGGTTTAAGTAGGTATTTTCGATAAAGCCGTCGGAGACTTGTTTGTCTGCCGTTAGGCTAAAGGCGACTTGATCACTGATGACATCGCTTAGCATACCGCTGAGCTGCCAGCTGTTGTAATTGGCCAAAGTGGCGCTAAAAGCGCCATCGCGACGAAAATCCGGTTGTTTGGAGCTAAGATTCAGCATGCCAGCCATGGCATTGGTACCAAAGCGGGTTGCTTCCGGGCCGCGAAACACTTCCAGTTGCTCGGCATGGGCCACACTGCTGATCCCCAGGCCAGAATAATCGATGCCATCAATTAGCACACCGACTGATGGGTTGATCACATCGATAAACTCGCTACGCTCACCAATGCCACGCACTTGCACAAAGCGGCCACGTGAAGCACCGGCGGCAAAGTTGATATTGGCCAGTTGGTTCAGCACTTCATCCAGATGCTGCGCCGAGCTGCGCTGCATATCATCAGCCGATACCACAGCGATGCTACCGGCAATGTTCTGCACCGATAACTGGCGAAAATCGCCCTGCACTAGAATACGCTCAACGCTCGGGTCAACGGCATCTTGCTCTTCAGCATGAACAGGGGAAAAAATCAGGCTGCTGGCAACAGCAACTGCAAGGGCAGATAAACGACAGCGCATAGCGATCTCCAGGTAAAGGGATCATCCGCGCAAAAGGAGTCAGTCACACCATCCCTCCGCCGGTATGATCCGGATCAGGTTCATGGGGTTCGCCGCTTGGCATCTCAGCACACTTTATTTAAAAAGTAGTGCACCCCCTGGTAAGCGCGCAGTGTAACGATTTTCATAAAGACAAGCAATCCTATCGCCTAGGTGATTAATCGCAGTTGTCATAAATTTACCACTGTGATGATCTATACTGGTTCAATTAGAACTCAATTCAAATAATATGGACTTAACTGTGTTCAAACAATTGCGCTTACTTGCCCTGCTTATCTTTCTGCCAGCCTGTACCCCCCAGCAATCAGCAGGTTCTACGACTCCAACTTTGGCACCCACCCTGATTCTGATCTCCATTGATGGCGTGCACCCGGATTACCTTGAGCGCTACCCCAGCCAACACTTAAATGCCTTGGCGGATGCTGGCGTGCGTGTTGCCGCTTTAAAGCCGGTGTTCCCTAGCAAAACCTTTCCCAATCACTATTCTTTGGTAACCGGCTTGCACCCGGAAAATCATGGGGTGATTGATAACAGCATGTATGACCCAAAGTGGGATGCCCGCTTTAGCATGAGAATGCCTGAAGAAGTCGGCAATCCTCGCTGGTGGGGTGGTGAGCCGATCTGGGTCACCGCTGAAAAGCAAGGCCAGGTAGCCGCCACTTATTTTTTCCCAGGCTCGGAGGCTCCAATTCAAGGCGTGCGTCCGAGCTTTTGGTTTCCTTACGATGGAGATACCCCCAACCGGCAGCGGGTCGAAACGGTATTAAACTGGTTGCAGCTTCCTGACACCGAGCGCCCACGCATCATTACGCTGTATTTCAGCGATGTGGATTCAGCAGGCCATGCACATGGCCCAAATTCACGGCAAGTGCGTCAGGCAATGCAAGACATTGATGAAGAAATTGGCTACTTGGTGGCTGGCTTGGCTGAGTTAGAGCTGTTGGATCAGGTCGATTTGCTGATCACCTCTGATCATGGCATGGCGGAAGTCAATCAAGCTCAACATATTGTGATTGATCAGGCGTTTGATCCGGAGCTGGCCCGCTACGTGCGTTATTCACGCGAACTGGTGAGCATTTTCCCGAAAGAAGGTCAAAAAGAAATCATCTACCAGCAGCTGAAAACGCAATTACCCGACGAGGGCGTTCGGCTGTACCGTAAGTCAGAATTACCGGATCGCTTTCATTTCCGTGAGCATCGGCGCATTGCGCCCATTCAGGTGTTGGCTGAGGTTGACTGGATCCTGGTGCGCCGCAGCTGGTTACCCGGCATGATCAATGCGCCGACCTACCGTGAACCGCGCGGCAGCCATGGCTACGATAATGAAGAACCCAGCATGCAAGGTATGTTGATCGCCCATGGCCCGAGTTTTCGGCAGCAGCATGCTATTGAGGAGCTAAGTATGGTGGATTTGTATCAGGTGATGACCACCATATTAGGGCTGGAAGCCGCACCGCACGATGGCGACCCGGCGGTGATCCCTCTGCTGTTGAAATAATACAATATATATAAACCTGGGTATGCCAAGAGCACATCAACGCATGTGCTCTTACGCTCGCTACAACCCGAGATACCAGGTCGCAATGGAGAAATAAATCATCACCCCGGCCACATCGGCTATCGAGGTGATTAACGGGCCGCTGGCCGTGGCTGGATCCATTTTAAATCGGCTCAGTAAGAACGGCAGTGACATGCCCAACAGGCTGCCGGCAATCACCACCAGCGTCATGGTAATGGCGACCACCAAAGCAATATCGTAGCCCCCCCGCCACCAGCCGATGGCTGCCACACAGAGCGCCATGGTGACTCCGAGTAAGGTAGAGATAATAATTTCCCGCCCTAACATTTTACCCCAGTCTTTCAGGGCCACATCACCGGTCGCCAGTGCCCGCACCATTAAGGTACCGGCCTGTGCACCAGCATTACCACTGCTGGCAATCAACAGCGGTAAGAAAAACAGCAGCACCAGATAGCTGGCAATGGTTTCTTCGTAATAAGTAATACCGGCACCGGAAAACAAGTTACCAAACACCAGCAGCACCAGCCAGCCAACACGCTTTCTATACAGTAGGTTAATGGCCGCATCTTTAACACTGCTGTCCAATTTACCGATGGTGGCTGTTTTGTGGAAATCTTCCGTCGCCTCTTCTGCGGCCACATCCATCGCATCATCGTAGGTGACAATACCCACCAACTGCATCTCATGATTGACCACCGGCAGCGCTAATAAATCGTACTTGGCGATCAGGCCTGATATTTCTTCCTGCGGCATATCGACCTGGCCATAGATGGGCTCATGGGTCATTAACTCATGAATTTGCATCGAAACCGGTGCCAGGATCAGCTCTTTTAGTGAAATAACCCCTATCAACCGGCGTTCTTTATCCACCACATACGACTGGTAAATGGTTTCTTTATCCGGCGCTTCTTTGCGAAGCACCGCCAACGCTTCTAATACCGTTAAGTCGGGCGATAACGAGGCATAATCCGAGGTCATGATCGCCCCGGCGGTGCCTTCATCGTAAGACGACAACATCAGCAGATCATCACGTTCGGCTTGTGCCAGTGCGGGCAGCAAGGTTTCCTGCTGTTCATCGGTTAAACGGTTAAATAAGTCGGCACGCTCATCCGACGACATCTGCCGGATAATCGGCGATAGTTTGCGACGACTGATCGAGATAGCGAGTGTCACCTGAGTTTCAGGAGGCAGATAACCAAATACTTCTGCCTGCTCTGCTCGCGGTAAAACAGACAGCAGGTCCCAAATGGACTGAGGCTCAAACTCAGTAAAAGCAGCGGCTAAGTCAGCCGGGTGAATGTCTTCGAATTGCTCGCGTAGCTCGTACAGCGAATCTGACTCAAGCGCCAGGCGTGTGGTATTAATGAGAACCGGCAGTTCCATGATGCCCCCTTACAGCTTATTCTTTTCAGACTCGGTAAGGGGGACTGCCAGCAGCAGTATCAGCTTACCAAGTTCAGATCATGAAGATTATGAGATTTCGTCAGGCTAGGCCTGCAACTGGGTACGTCCATTGGTGAAGTGCGCTCCGCACGTAAATTGAATAAGGTAATACTCCTCATTTTAGTGCCTAACCCGGATGAGTACAATACTATCTTTATTGAAGTGACTGAGCTGGCTATTCTTTTTCTGCCTGCCCCTTGCTAAGATGAGGGTATAGACCGAAGGAGGTACAGGCATGGAACCAACGGAGCTTGCCCCATTAGCACCGCAAACACTCACCAACTGGTGGCAGCCATGCACTATGCTGACAGATCAGTGCTGGCATTTGGCTATTGGGCCTCTATCGCTGTATATCGAGCGCAACCAAGGAGAATGGCTGCTCGGTCATCAGCGCCATGCCGATCAGGAGGAGTTGCATCGTGTGTTGCAAGAGCAGCTGGACAGCTGGCCTGAGTCAATCACTAGCAGTCGCTACGTTTTTAAGCAATCTCCCAGCCAGTATCAGCTGCTGCCCTGCCTGATGGACCGTCCTGTGGTGGTCAAAACCAGGCAGCCCGTGTTTATTCCACCGGGTGAGAGCATTAGCTTTTACCTCAGTACCCCAGTCTGCATTCGTCTGATATTAGGCAATGACTTAACCCTGCTGGAACTGCCCGTGCTGCGACTTTCTGATACCTGGTTTGGCCCATCAACCCAAATTGGCGAACTCTGTTATGCTGCAAAAACACACGCCCGTCATAATCTGGCTGAGCTACCATTACGGCCGCACCGAGCGGTCACCCCACTCAAAGTCACCAATCGCTCTGGCGAGATGCTGAGTATTGGCAAAATCAGTTTACCGGTGCCGATGCTGTCCGTATTTGCTCGTGAAGATCATACCCTCTGGACTGAAGCCGTCACCCTGGAGCATCACAGCGATCAACTGCTGGCAAAACTTAAAATTGAGCGTAAGCTGCCAGAAGGGATCCGAGCAGCCCAGCGTGTTACTACTGCACGGCAGCGACCAGAAAGTCATACCTTGGTTCGTGCCTTTACTGGCATTTTTAGCGATTAACTGGAGCATGACTATGCTTGAAAGCATCATAGTATTACTAGAACAAAACCATGTGGTCACCGGCTTACGAGCTGCATTGTTGTTGTTCACTGGCTTGCTGGTCGCTCATTTACTGGCCAGAGCGACCGTCAAGCTGGCCAGTAAAACCATGTCTCCTCATCATCTGGTACTGCTAAAGCGCCTGGTGTATTGGCTGGTCTTGTCTTTGTTTTTAGCCTCAGTATTGAAGCAGCTTGGCTTTAGCCTGGGGGTCTTGTTAGGGGCTGCAGGTGTGTTGACCGTCGCTATTGGCTTTGCCTCTCAAACCTCAGCATCCAACCTGATCAGCGGTTTATTTTTAATCGGCGAAAAGCCATTTCAGCTTGGCGATGTCATTAAAGTCGGCGAAACCACTGGTGAAGTGCTCTCCATAGACCTACTATCAGTGAAGCTGCGTACCTTTGATAACCTGTTCGTGCGCATTCCGAATGAGAGCCTGATTAAAACACAAATGACCAATCTGACCCGTTTCCCTATCCGACGTTTTGATTTACAGGTAGGAGTGGCCTATAAAGAAAATATCAAGCAGGTTCGTGAGTTGCTGATGACATTGGCCGATGCCAATCCGCTCTGTCTGGATGAACCTGCGCCCCTGTTTTTGTTTAATGGCTTTGGAGACTCCAGCCTGAATATCCAGTTTTCAGTCTGGACCAAGCGGGAAAACTTTCGTGATCTTCGTAACAGTCTGCAGGAAGAAGTAAAAAATGCATTTGATGCTGCCGGAATTGAAATCCCCTTCCCTCACCGCTCACTGTATGCTGGCAGTGACAGCGCACCATTTCCGGTACGGATTATTGCAGACACTGACACCAATGATGCCACCCCAGCCAAACCAGACTAGCCCGGTTTCATGCCATGCCAGCGCAAGGAGTTGCTTATGCGCTGGCTAACCTGGCTGCTTGCGATCCATTGCGGCATCCCTTTCTGGGTCATGGCGGAGTGTCAGCAACTGGAGCAAGGCGATGCTCCCAAAACCAGCCAGGCACTGACCATCCGTCATATTCTTTTTGAAACCAACAATGTGTTTGACTTATCCGAGCCAGGTACGTTTTGGTTGCACCGATTTGCTAATTCAACTCACACCATCACTCGGGAAAACACATTGCAGCAGGATCTGCTGTTTACCGAGGGGACTTTACTGAATTATGCTGAGCTGGCCGAGACAGAACGCCTGCTGCGTAGTCGCGGCTACCTGCGTGAAGCTCATGTCTATGTCAGCCACTATTGCGCTGAATCACAACAAGTGGATGTCACGGTACGTAGCTTTGATAATTGGTCACTATTGCCCAAAATCGACTTTAAACACGAAGGTGGCTCCACCGAGTACTCGCTTGGCATCGCTGAAGATAACCTGCTGGGAAGCGGTAACCAAATTCAGCTCGATTACGCCAAGGACAGTGAGCGGACCGGATTTTTATTCAGCTTTGCCTCGCCCAATATGTTTGGTAGCTATTGGAGTAGCCGACTGCAGTACGCCGATAACTCAGATGGCGAGAGTTATGCCATCGCGCTGGACCGCCCTTTTTACCGGCTCAGCTCACCATGGGCGATGGGGCTGGAACTCAACAAGGGCAAAGATGAACTGCGGGAATATCAACGCGGTGAAGAGTCCAACCGCTACAATCGTCGTCAGCAATGGCTGCAAAGTTATATCGGTTTTAATCTTCGCACCAGCGAACAGAGTGCTCAACGATTGCTCACTGGGTTCCGGTTGAATGATGTTAAATTTGAACCGAATAATGACACCATTTCAGGTTTGCCTGAAAATCGCGATCTATCGGCGCTTTGGCTGGAGTATCAATGGATCCAGGCTGACTTTCAGAAGCTGTACCAAATCAATCAATTCAACCGAACCGAGGACATTAACTTTGGTTGGAACTTTGTGCTGCATGTCGCCCGCTTCTCCGACTGGCTTGGCGCTGATGCGAATGGCTGGCAATTTCGAGCCGAGCTGCTGAAGAACTGGACACTGTGGGAAGGCGGCTGGTTGCTAACCGAACACAGTATTCAGCAACAACAGCTATCCGCTCATGCCAGCCGCAATCAGTTCAGCAGCCATTGGTTGCTGATACATCACTTAACTGATCGCAGCAGCCTGGTGGGGCGCCTGCAACTGGATATTGGCCGAAACCTGTATCGGGATGAACTGTGGCAGCTGGGCGGAGATAATGGCCTGCGGGCCTACCCACTGTACTACCAGCGCGGTGAAAAACAGTGGCTGACCAGTGCCGAGTACCGCCATTACACGCCCTGGTCTATTTTGAAGCTGTTTGATGTAGCCTTCGCAGGTTTTGTTGATGTGGGCCGGGCCTGGGACGACCCCTGGTCGACCGAGCAAGCCAGTGAGGATATCTTATTTGGTGCCGGTGGGGGTGTTCGCTTGCTGTCTAAGTACTCCAGCCGCGGCACCATGATCCACCTGGATATTGCTACACCACTGCGTCGCGAAGATGGGCTCGATAGCTGGCAATTCAGAGCCATGGCTAAACGGCAGTTTTAAAGCTCGGGCTGACAGCTCGGACAAAACACCGTACTGCGCTGTCCCAGACGGATCTCACTCAGTTCAGTACCACACTGCAAGCAAGGTTGACCGCCGCGGCCATACACCAGCAGCTCCTGTGCAAAGTACCCCGGCTTGCCATCGCTCTGGCTAAAGTCTCGTAAGGTGGTACCTCCCTGCTCGATAGCTGCAGCCAGTGTCTGCTTGACCAGTTCAGCCAAACGCTGGCAGTCTTGCAGACTGAGGCTTTTAGCTGGGCGACGTGGCGCAATGCCGGCTTTAAACAAGGCTTCATTGGCATAAATATTACCCACGCCAACCACAACTTTATTATCCATCAGCACCAATTTAATCGCACTGCCTCGCTTCTGGCACTGCTCAAACAAATGCTCTGCGGTAAAGTGTTCTGTTAACGGCTCTGGCCCTAGCATGCTTAACAGCGGGTGTTGCTCATCACGCGCCTGCCATAGCACAGCACCAAAGCGGCGGGTATCATTGAGCCGCAGTAACTGGCCATT
>JAIUMG010000114.1 GCA_022565655.1 Alkalimonas sp. | reverse complement strand
CAAAAACCTGCCAGCCTTTGCCTGCATAATGGCAAGCCAACTCACGGCCGATACCAGAGCTGGCTCCTGTGATGAAGCATGATTTCATGCATGTCCCTGTGGTGATTCCAAATGACCGACGGTTTAGCCGAGTACACGGTTTGCTGTACAACTGCAAATACGGCTAAACAAACTCAAAGGATCACTGTGATGGTGTGGTAAGGCGTGTAAATTGAAATGAAAAAAACGTTCGATCAAGCAAATAAATCAATACCGAGCATGCTTTGGATTTCAGCTCGTTGCGGCTGGCTGGCAACGTCCTGGTAAGCGGCAATGCCGTTGTTGGCTCTGCCGCCAGCTAAACGACTTTGCGTAGACTGCCTGCGGCCCGCATCACGCTCCAGCATATCAACCGCTTGCTCAGAGCGACGAATACCACCACCTTGCGGTGTTTCTGACGGTGCTGAGCGATCCACGGATGCAGGTGAACGCGCAGGCACATCATTAAAGACACCTGCCACACCGCCGACTGGATAATTGCTGTTAAAGCCAACACTCATGGCTGCACGACTCCGCCAGAATTATTGAAGACATTGATAGTATAAAACATCACCAGTATAACCAAGCCTTGCTTATATGCAAAGCGGCATTGAGCCTTTAACCACGTCCGGGTAGTTTTTTCCAGCTGACTTCATCACGCACATAGCTGGGTTCAGCCAGTTCGGCTGCAACAAAGCCGGAACCATGCCAGCTTGGCTGAGCCAACACCAACATATCCTGTGCTGATGGATACAAAATGTCACTTGAACGAGCGGTTTGCCATTGCTGCAGTATGTCACCATAGGTTTGCCAGCCGGTCCCAGCCGCAACGTAATCCACTGCATTCGTTAAGGGCATTAATGCTGCTGGCTTAATCGCCTGCTCAGTCCCCTGCAATTGCATGATGCCTGAGCCATCAAGCTGGTAGATGCCAAGATAAATTTCTGCCATCCGGGCATCAATGGCAGCAATAACCTGCTGAGCTTGCTGCATACGATGAGCTGCTTGTGCCATGGCCGCTAAAGTCGAGACACCATGCACAGGTAGATCAGCGCCAAATGCCAGGCCTTGCGCCACACCAACGCCAATACGTACTCCGGTAAAACTACCGGGCCCTTTGCCAAACACCAGGCCATCCAATTGCTGCAAGCTCAGTTCTGCTTCACTAAGCAGCTGCTGCACCATCGGCAGTACCCGCTTACTATGCTGCTGTGGGCAGACTTCATCCAGTGCCAGGATCTGGCCATCGACCAGTAAGGCAACAGAACAGGCTTCAGTCGAGGTATCCAGGGCCAGTAATTTCACTCTAAACTCCGTGCAGGAAAGCAATGTAAACGCTGGATTCTACCTTGTCAGCTGGCCAGTTGCCAGCAGTTCGAAGGGCGATCATTCGGTCGCAGCAAGCGAACTGCTGTGGCTCTCATCCAGGGCGTCACGCGCAGCAATAAATGCTTCAACGTCAGCTAAACTGCGGGTACGTTGCATCGGCGGCAGGCTTTTTAAAAACACAGCGCCATAAGGACGGGTCACTAAACGATTATCACAAATCACCAGCACACCGCGATCGGTCACATCACGGATTAAGCGCCCTACTCCTTGCTTTAAGGTGATCACCGCCTGCGGCAATTGCACTTCGCCAAAAGGATCACCACCACGACGGCTGACCGCCTCCATGCGGGCCTGCAATAAGGGGTCGTCTGGCGAGGCAAAGGGTAACTTGTCGATAATAACCAGACTAAGGGCATCGCCCCTTACATCCACGCCTTCCCAGAAGCTACTGGTACCAAGCAATACCGCATCATCCAACTGAACAAATTTTTCAAGCAGTACTCGCTTGCTGGTCTGGCCCTGCACCAGCACGGGCTGGCGGATATGCTCTGGCAATACCGAGGCCACCCATTGCAGCATACGGTGACTAGTAAATAAGAAAAAACAACGGCCATTGTTGGCTTTAATCAACGGAATGGCAGTTTGCAACAAAGCCTGTTGCATCGCTTGATGTTGAAAAGGCTCAGGCAGATAACGTGGCACACACAATAAAGCCTGCTCGGCAAAATTAAAGGGGCTATCCAGCAACAGACGTTCTGCTTGCTGCAGTCCCATCTGATCCAGATAATGATCAAAGCCGCCATCAACCGATAAGGTGGCCGAGGTAAAAATCCAGCTACGCGCTTCCCCAAACACCACCTGACGAAATTTATCGGCAATACTGAGCGGAGTCAGATGCACATTCAAATGCAAACGGCTGGTTTCGTACCACAGACTGACATCAGTTTGGTTGGTTTCAGAAAACTTTTTCAAGCGGCCGCGACACAATGCTAGTCGCTCGAAACAGTGATCAGCCGCTTCACTTCGGCCTAGGCTATCTTTCAATACCTGATACAACAACTCCATGCCTTCATTCAGCCGCTGCATCATCAATTGCATCGCAGGTTGCTGGCTGCGCTCACGCCAGTTGCCGCGCTCGGGATCAACCGGAAACTGTAGCCGCCAATCTTTCACCTGTTGCGCCAACTTATCATTGATTTTACGCAACTGCGGGTGATCGAGTAAGTCGTTTTTACATACCAGTTCCATATCCCGACACAGCTCAAGCAGCTGTCGCGATGACAAGTGTTCGCCAAAGTAATCGCTGGCGATATCCGGCAGCTGATGCGCTTCATCGAAGATAAATACATCCATTTGCGGCAGCAACTCGCCAAAACCAGTATCACGCAAAGCTAAGTCGGCAAAAAATAAATGATGATTCACAATCACCACATCCGCAGCCAGTGCTTTTTTACGGGCTTTCAATAAGTGGCATTCGTCATACACCGGGCAATCTTTGCCCAGGCAGTTATCGGTGGTGCTGGTGATGTAAGGCAACGCCTTGGAGTCTTCGGCAATGTAGGTCAGCTCGCCAATATCTCCGGTTTGCGTTTCACCAGACCACTTATGAATTAAGCTAAGATCCTGCAACAGCTGCGGCTCAGCATTGGGCACATGCTGGACATGCTGTTCCAATCGATACAAACACAGGTAATTGGCCCGCCCTTTTAGCAAAGCCAGCTGCAATGGGCTGGCCAGTGCTTGCGTCATGGTGGGTAGGTCACGATAAAATAGTTGCTCCTGCAGGTTTTTGGTGCCGGTAGACAGCAGCACTTTCTTGCCAGACAGCAAGGCTGGAACCAGGTAAGCAAAGGTTTTTCCCGTGCCAGTGCCCGCTTCAGCGACCAGCACGGCATCTTTTTCGATGGTCTCGGCAATGCTCGCAGCCAGTTTTAATTGAGCCTCCCGGGCATTAAAGCCAGGGATAGCGCGAGCTAATGGGCCTTTGGGCCGGAACGTAGCAGCAACTTCTTCGCGAATTGAGGACATGCACACCTTACAGAAAAAAGACAGGGCTGGCGAACACGAAGTGAGCAGCCTTGGACAAGCCGCTATGGTAGCAGAAATACGCTTAAAACTGCGATAGCTAGTGCGCTTTCCAGTTTATTCACAGTCAGATATAAATATCGACATGGCCTTCAGCATCGACGGTTTGTTCGTCTTCGGGAGTGGTGTCCGGTCCGGCTGGCAGATCATCTTTTCTTCTGCGATGTTTAGATTGACGCCGTTGGAGTGGCTCTTTTTGCTCTTTTTCTTTTTTTAACGGAGTTAAACGGGCTTCCTTGAATACAGGAGTAACGACCCGAGGCTCCTGTTCAACAGGAGTTCCTGGCGTACGCTGTAAAAATGGAATAATGACATCCATCTGGCTTCTCCGTTTTACCTAATCAAGTGCAAATAAAGGTATCCTGTTATCGGCCTGCCTGATTAAAACTTAAGCATAATCGCAAACAATGTAACGATATCCAATAACACAACATCATCACTTTTGACGTCAAATAAACAATCTGGTTCCTTATATGGCGAGCTAAAGCGAGATAACAGCAACAACAGAGGCTGTAAATGACTATACAACATGCTCAAACAATGAGCAAAGATTTCAATTTCAGTAAAGCTTGCATTGCTTTACCAGTTTGCTCAAAATAGCACCAATAACCACAAGTAATTGATACTAATTAGAATAAATAAAATCTGTCGATTTATCCATCATAAAAACTTCACATACAGAGTCTTGCACCGATAAAAAAATAACGGTAACTTGTATAACAACATATCAAGCATAACCTGAGAGTAAAATGAATACTCAACGCTTTTACCACCACCATCATCACTAAGCCGTCCGGCTTTGTCGGAGGGCTGATAGTTGGTTCCTCCGGTGGCAGGTTATGTAAAAACCCCGGGAGAACCCGGGGTTTTTCTTATTTATTTCGGAGCACAGTATGACATTCAATCAACATTCTTCTCGCTTGCGTATTGCCATGCAAAAGTCTGGTCGCTTGTCGCAAGAGTCACAAGCCTTGCTGACCAGTTGTGGTTTAAAAATTAATTTACGTGAACAACGCTTGATCGCTCATGTGGAAAACATGGACATCGATATTCTGCGGGTACGTGACGATGATATCCCAGGCTTGGTGATGGATGGTGTCTGTGATCTTGGTATCGTCGGTGAAAATGTGCTGGAAGAAGAGTCGTTGCAGCGCCAGCTGGATAACGAGCCATGCGATTATAACATCCTTAGTCGTCTGAGCTTTGGCGGTTGTCGTTTATCCATTGCGGTGCAACAAGAAGCCGATTACCAGGGGCCTACCAGCCTGGCCGGTAAAACCATTGCCACCACTTATCCGCGCTTGCTGAATCGCTATTTAAAACAGCAAGGCGTGCAAGCACGGATCGTCAACTTAAAAGGCTCGGTGGAAGTTGCTCCACGGGCCGGTCTGGCCGATGCCATTTGTGATTTGGTGTCAACCGGCGCCACGCTGGAAGCCAATGGTTTAAAAGAAGTCGAAGTGATTTACCGCAGCAAAGCTGTGTTGATTCAGCGCAAAGACATCAGCGACGCGGCGCAACTGAACATCATCAACACCCTGATGCCACGTATTTCTGCCGTGATGCAGGCCAATGAAAGCAAATACATTATGCTGCACGCCCCCAAAGCCAAACTGGATGAAGTGATTGCGCTGTTACCAGGCGCTGAAAACCCAACCTTGTTGCCACTGGCCGGTAATGATGACCAGATGGCCGTGCATGTAGTCAGCAGCGAAACGCTGTTTTGGGAAACCATGGAGCAATTAAAGGCACTTGGCGCCAGTTCGATCCTGGTACTGCCCATAGAGAAGATGATGGAGTAAGTCATGAGTCGTATTCTTGACTGGCAACAACTGAGTAGCGAGGGACAACAAGCCGCGTTGGCCCGCCCTGAGCTGGCCGATTCAGCCAGCCTCAGCACTCAGGTTGCTGACATTATTACCCAGGTGCGCCGTGATGGTGATGCCGCGCTGGTTCAGTTAAGCCAGCAGTTCGATGGGCTGGATGCCAACCCATTGCAGCTGGATAGAACCCAGCGTCAGCAACTGGTGTCACAGCTGGATCCAAAGCGCAAAGCCGCCATCGAGCTGGCTTACGATAACATTCGTAAATTCCACGCTGCCCAAACGCCAAAAGACATTGAGGTAGAAACCAGCCTTGGCGTGTTTTGCCAATTGCGTAACCGGGCTATCGCTTCGGTAGGGCTTTATATCCCAGGTGGCAGTGCACCTCTGCCATCCACTGTGTTGATGCTGGGCGTTCCAGCCCAGTTAGCAGGCTGCAACCGCACCGTACTGGTCACGCCACCTGGCAAACCTGCAGCAGGCGATATTGCACCAGAAATTGTCTATGCCGCTGAGCTGTGTGATATCGATGAGATCTATACCATTGGCGGGGCTCAGGCTATTGCCGCACTGGCCTATGGCACTGAGAGCATCGCTAAAGTCGACAAAATTTTTGGTCCGGGCAATCGTTACGTCACCGAAGCCAAGCAGCAAGTCAGCCAAGATGCCAAAGGCGCTATCATTGATATGCCTGCTGGCCCATCTGAAGTACTGGTGCTGGCCGATGACAGTGCCAACCCTGCTTTTGTCGCTGCTGATTTGTTGTCGCAAGCTGAACATGGTCCTGATTCACAGGTGTTACTTGTGAGTCCGAGTATGCAACTGATCGAACAAACCATGGTTCAAGTTGAGCAGCAACTTACGACGCTGCCCCGAGCAACTATCGCCCGGCAGGCACTGGCCCACAGCCGCGCTATTTTCACAGCCGATCTTGCTACCGCAGTAGCCGTGACCAATAGGTACGCCCCAGAGCATTTAATTGTGCAAACGTGCTGCGATGATGATCTGGTCGATCAATTCGACAGCGCTGGCAGTATCTTTGTTGGCCCCTGGACCCCGGAGTCTGCCGGCGATTACGCCAGTGGCACCAACCATGTATTGCCCACCTATGGTTACAGCCGCAGCGTATCCAGTTTATCCCTGGTCGATTTTTACCGCCGTTACACGGTGCAGCGTTTAACTGAGCAAGGCATGCGTACCATCGGCCCAGCCATCGTCACGCTGGCGCAAGCCGAGCAATTAGATGCCCATGCTTTGGCGGTGTCACTGCGTCTGCAGGAGCTGAGTTTACAACCCTTGGGTGAACCACAAATGGAGTCAGGCAATGACGACTAAAATATCTTCATTAGCGCGTGCTTCGGTGCAAGCGATTGAGCCCTATGCCTCGGCCCGTCGCAGTATGAGTGGCGGTGCCATCTGGCTCAATGCCAATGAAAATGCATTGGCTCCAAGCTATCAACTGGAAGGCAGCTTCAACCGCTATCCTTCTTGCCAGCCTGCAGCACTGGTGCAAGCCTACGCCGATTATGCTGGCGTTCAGCCCGAACAGGTACTGGTCAGCCGTGGTGCCGATGAAGGCATTGAGTTACTGATCCGTAGTTTCTGTGAACCAGTCGAAGATCGCATTGCCATCTGCCCGCCGACCTATGGCATGTACGCCATCAGTGCCCAGAGCAATCAGGTTGAGACTGTGTCGGTGCCGCTACTGCCTGACTTTACACTGGATACCGAAGCACTAATGCAGTGCAGTGCCAAGCTGGTGTTTATCTGCAGCCCAAACAACCCAACCGGCGATTTGATCCCACGTCAACAAATTATCGAGGTGCTGGAACACTTCCAAGGCAAAGCGCTGGTCGTGGTGGATGAAGCCTACATTGAGTTTGCCATGCAAGCCAGTGTCGTTGACTTGTTGGCGCAGTATCCGCATCTGGTGATTTTACGCACCTTATCCAAAGCCTTTGCTCTGGCAGGCTTACGTTGTGGTTTTACGTTGGCCGCGCCGGAGGTGATCCAGGCGTTGAAACAAATGATTGCGCCCTATCCCATTGCCGAACCGGTGGCGCAAGTTGCCGTGCAAGCGTTGTCGCAGCAAGGCATTACCCGCATGCAACAAAGCGTTGCAACTATTAATGAGTTACGCGCTGCCTTCAGTCAGTTTGTTGCCGGTCAGCCAGGGGTAAGTTCCGTCTGGCCCAGCAACGCTAACTATGTGTTGCTGCAAGTGGATGATGCAGCGGCTTGTGTCTCCGCTCTGCAGGCCGAAGGCATTTTAATTCGCAACCAATCTGCTCAGCGCGGATTAAGCGAGGTGGTTCGGGTCTCTATTGGTAGCCCGGAAGAAATGCAGGCTGTGCAACAAGCCATGCAGCGCTATTTTTCAAGCTGTACCACAGGTACGGCAGCCGACAGCACTCCCGATCAATCTATGCAAGTACAGGAAGAAAACACATGAGTGGCCAACCTATTCTCTTTATCGACCGCGATGGCACCATGGTGGAAGAACCAGCTATCGACAAACAACTGGATAGCCTGGAAAAACTGGTGTACGAACCCGGCCTGGTGCCAGCCTTGTTGAAATTACAAGCAGCCGGTTATCGCCTGGTGATGGTGACCAATCAAGATGGCCTTGGGACAGAGAGCTTTCCCCAAGCCAACTTTGATGCGCCGCAGCAAAAAATGATGCAGTTGCTTAACTCGCAAGGCATTGAGTTTGATGATGTACTGATTTGCCCACACTTTGAGCACGACAACTGCAGCTGCCGTAAACCCAAATTGGGTCTGGTGAAAGATTACCTGCAGCAAGGCAAAATTGATTTTACCAACTCCTACGTGATTGGCGATCGCATAACCGATGTGCAACTTGCCGAAAATATGGGCCTGCCGTCGTTCCAGTACCAGCGTGATACGCTAGGCTGGGCCGAGATCAGCCGCCGTTTGTTAAGCCGTGGCCGTCAGGCCAGTGTACAACGCACCACCCGCGAAACCGATATTCGTATTGCAGTCGATCTGGATCGCGCAGGCGATAACCGCTTCGATACCGGCGTTGGTTTTTTCGATCATATGCTTGAACAAATCGCTACCCATGGCGGCTTTTCGTTGCAGGTCGAGGTGAAGGGCGACCTGCATATTGATGATCACCACAGCGTGGAAGATACCGCACTGGCGCTCGGTCAAGCACTGAAACAAGCCCTTGGCAATAAGCGGGGCATCAACCGCTTTGGTTTCGTGCTGCCGATGGATGAATGCCGGGCAGAATGCGTACTGGATCTATCCGGCCGGCCCTTGTTTAAATTCAGCGGTGAATTGGGCGAAGGCATGGTCGGTGGCCTGAATCTGGAAATGGTGCCGCACTTTTTCCGCTCCATCAGCGACAGCATGCTAATGACACTGCACCTTAGCATTACCGAAGGCAATCGCCACCATCAGGTCGAAGGCTTGTTTAAAGCCTTTGGCCGGGCGCTACGCCAGGCCATTGCGGTGTCCGGTGAAGCCTTGCCCAGTTCAAAAGGAGTGCTGTAATGACCGCTCTGGTGATTGTCGATACCGGTTGCGCCAACATCAGTTCGGTGTATTGTGCTTTTCAACGCCTCGGCTTTGAAGCATTGATTAGTAATGAGCCTTCTATCATTCAAAGCGCCAGCCGAGTGGTTGTGCCCGGTGTGGGCAGTGCCGGCCAAGCGATGCGCAATATCCGCCAGCTGGAGCTGGTAGCTACCCTGCAACAACTGCATCAGCCCGTCCTTGGCATCTGCCTTGGCATGCAAATGCTGACCTCGCACAGCATGGAAGGTGATGTCGCTTGTCTGAGCCTGATCCCTGGTGAAGTCGTTCCACTGCAAGCCGATGGCCTGCGGTTACCGCATATGGGTTGGAATACGCTACACAGCATCCAGGCGCACCCACTGCTGAAGCAATTTGGCCCAGAGGATTACGTCTATTTTGTGCATAGCTTTGGCGTCGCCCCCAATGAATACAGCCTGGCGCAGTGCAACTATGGCACTGACTTTGCTGCCGTGATCGGCAAAGACAATGTCGCTGGGGCTCAGTTTCACCCTGAGCGCTCCGGCAAAGTCGGCGCTCGCTTATTACAGAATTTTATGGAGTGGAAACCATGATTATCCCTGCCATTGATTTAATCGACGGCCAAGTAGTACGGCTGTATCAGGGCTCCTACGACCAAACTACCGAATACAGCTTCAGCCCCTTAGCGCTGCGTGATCAATACGCAGCAGCTGGTTCGCCCCTTTTGCATGTGGTGGATTTATCAGGGGCCAAAGATGCCAGCCAGCGCCAGCTGAACTTACTGACCACACTAATGACCGATGCCCCACTGCAAATCCAGGTCGGTGGCGGTGTGCGCTCCGAGCAAGATGTGCAACAACTGCTTGCAGCCGGTGCCAGCCGGGTGGTTATTGGCAGTTTGGCCATTCGCCAACCAGAGCTGGTGCAAAGCTGGTTGCGCCAGTATGGCGGTGATCGCATCGTGCTGGCGCTCGATGTTGC
>JAIUMG010000113.1 GCA_022565655.1 Alkalimonas sp. | reverse complement strand
TATCGGAGCGCTGGTATTCACTCATTCGAGATAGCTCGAAATTTTTTGTTGAAATGATAGTGAAGTCTGTAACGCGAGAGCTACATCCAGTTACAGAAATTGCGATAGCAGCAGTGGCGGCCAAAATTAAGCGCATTATTATCTCCCTATAAGATTTTATTTAAATTAACAGGTTTAAGTTACATAAAGCTCATTTTCAAAGCAAGCAATTTCATTTCATAACACTGTTTTTTTTACGATTTAAGTGCTTGCGCATGGATCTTTTCTTGCTCTGTTAACACCCGATACTCACCCTCAGCCAAGTCTTCCGGTAGCTGGAAGTCGCCAATTTTTTCCCGATGCAAACGTACTACTTTATTGCCGATGGCGGCGAACATGCGCTTCACCTGGTGATAGCGGCCTTCGTGGATGGTAAGTAAAGCCTCTTGCTCGGCAACGATGTCGAGCTCAGCTGGGAGGGTCAAGTCTTTTTCGCCACGTAGTAACACGCCCTCAGCAAAGGTTTGCACGGCGTTGGTTGGGATAGGGTCAGCCAGCCAGACCCGGTAAGTTTTGGCGACATGGTGCTTGGGTGAGGTGATGCGATGCAGCCACTGGCCATCATCGGTGATCAGCAGCAAGCCTGTGGTATCTAAATCCAGCCGCCCGACCGGGTTGAGCTTCTCCAGTAAGGGCTCATCCAGCAGTAGCATCACCGTCGGGTGTTCCGGGTCATCACTGGAACAAACATAGCCTGCGGGTTTGTGCAGCACGATATAACGTGGCCCGGTCGGGGCTACCAGCTGATCATCGAATTCGACCACCGCATCCGCGGCCAGTTGCATGGCGCTTTGTTTAGCCAGCAAACCATTCACCGTCACTCGCTTTTGCCGGATGACTTTGGTGGCTTGGGTGCGCGTTAAGCCAGTGCTGGCGCTGAGGTATTTATCCAATCGCATACAGAAAAACCTTATCATCAATAGCTGGGTATTTTACTTCACCCAGCCCATAAAAGCTTGTTCAGCTTCAATTAAGCTGTAGGCACTAGGCTGAATACATTAGATTCTATAGTTTAGGAGATCCAACCATGCGTTTATCTCTAATGATGTCTGCTCTGGCAGGCGCAATCTGTGTAAGTGCAACAGCAGCTGAGTGGCCGGGCCATCGCTTTGTCGAAGCCAGCTTTTTATCGTTTGAAGAAAAACTCGGGGGCGACCGTTACGATTACAGCGGCTTTGGTTTAAAAGGCTCTTTTTTAATCAACCAGCACCTCTTTATTGCGGGTGAGTACAGCCGGGTTGAAGATACCGTGCGATTTTCCGATGGCTACGACAATTACCGGCTGTACAACCGGGCTATTGGCCTGGGGGTAATCACCCCGGTAGCGGCTAATACGGTGCTGGATTTAGCGGGTTATTTTGGCAATTACCGGCTGCAAGATAAAGTCGTCGATGGTACTTTTATTGAGTTGCACAATGACAAATACGATTACTACAAAGTGGAAGGTACATTACGCAGCATGATTAGTCCCCAGGTGGAGCTGTATGGCCGCTTAAGCTACGAATACCTGGATGAGTCGGATATCGTGAATAAAAGTCAGTATACCCAGGCCGTTGGCTTGCATTATTTCTTAAGCCGTAATTTGTCTTTTCTGGCTGAGTTTGAACGAGGAGATTTTCTGGGTGGCACCTATACCCAGGGGCGACTCGGCGCTCGCTTTAGCTTCTGAGCTACTTGGTCTGGTCTTAGGCTTGATGCCAAGCCGAAAGTCGGGTCTGGCGCTGGGTTAGCCCAGCGCCGAGACGATAAAATTGGGGTTAAGCAGTTCGTCGCGATGGTACACCGCATCACCTAAGCCGCTAAACTGCACCGAGGCACCTGCTTCTTCGGCAATAATATGGCCTGCGCCGGTATCCCACATCATGGTCGGGCCAAAGCGGGGGTAGACATGAGCGCTGCCTTCGGCAACCAGACAAAATTTTAACGAGCTTCCGACTGCGACAATGTCATGCTGCGGAAATTGCTTGACGTAGTCTGCCAGCTCCGGGCTTGGGTGGCTGCGGCTGCCGACCACCCTGATGGCTTCGCCTGAAGCGGGGCGGCTTGCCTGAATGCGGTACTGCTCCCCTTGTTGTTGCACCAAAGCCCCTTCACCCTTCAGCGCTGCATAGGTTTTTTGCAATACCGGCGCATGAATGACGCCAAGTACGGGCTTCCCATGTTCGATCAGTGCGATATTGACGGTAAACTCGCCATTGCGCTTAATAAACTCCTTGGTGCCGTCAACCGGGTCAATCAGCCAGAAACGATCCCAGTGCTGGCGCTCGCTCCAGGGCGTTGCGGCCGCTTCTTCCGACAGCAGCGGAATATCCGGTGTCAGCTGTTGCAGCCGTTCACAAATCACTTGTTGTGCAGCCAAATCAGCCGCGGTCAGCGGTGAATCATCGGCTTTGGCCTGAATGCCCTGTTCGGTGATATCGCGGTGATACACTTCAAGAATAGCGTCCCCGGCTTGCTCGGCCAGTTGGATAATTTGTTGCAATAGCAGTTTCATAGTATCGGCTTCATGATGGTTGTGTTTGGCTATAGTGCTTATAGTACTCAGCGATTGGCCTTGATCCAACCACGCTGTTGCAGCAGTTGCAACAGTTGGGCGACATTGTCCTGCAAGGTACTGCTGGAGGTGTCGATCACCAGATCCGGTTGTTCTGGTGCCTCATAGGGATCGGAGATGCCGGTGAAATGACTGATTTCGCCTTTGCGGGCTTTTTGATACAAGCCTTTAACATCCCTCTGCTCGCAAACCTCTAATGGCGTGGCAATGTACACCTCGATAAAGCTATCTTCAGGCAAAAAGCTGCGAACCAGTGCTCTTTGGTCGCGATAAGGCGAAATAAAGGCGCTAAGTACCAGCAGGCCGGCATCGACCATCAAGCCGGAGACAGCACCAACCCGGCGCAGATTCTCGGTGCGATCTTCAGCGCTGAAGCCCAAATCGGCGCAGAGGCCATGACGCACATTGTCGCCGTCCAGCAAGTAGGTATGAAAGCCCTGCTCTGCCAGTGCTTGCTCCAGCGCATTGGCGACCGTGGATTTGCCTGAGCCACTTAAGCCAGTGAACCATAACACGCCACTTCGGTGGCCGAATAAGTCAGCCCGCTGTTCGCGACCCACCTGATGTTGTTGCCATACAATATTGTCTGTCATCTTGTATCCATAAACGCATTAAAAAGGGAAAATCAGCGGTAAGCACAGCAATACCACACTGCTGTACACCAGCGCCATCGGGATCCCGAGGCGAGCGTAATCTTTCAGTTGGTAGTTGCCGGCACTGTATACCATCAAATTGGTTTGATAACCAAAAGGTGAAATAAAACTGGCCGAAGCACCAAAGGCAACGGCCATAAAAAATGGCGTAGGGTCGACACCCAGCTCCAATGCCATGGCATAGGCAATCGGAAAGGTCAGCGCGGCCGCGGCATTATTGGTAACCACTTCGGTAAACAGCCAGGTGGCAATAAAAATTGCAATCAGTGCACCATAGGCTCCACTGCCATCAACCAGTTGGTTCAGGCCAGCGGCGATCATGCCAGCCACGCCTGATTGTATCATTAGCTGCGCCAGACCAATGGCAGCGCCGACAATCACGAACAGCTCCAATGGAAAACGGCGCTTTAATTCATTCAGATGGATCACCTGAGTGGCCAGTAATCCGACCAATAACACCGGCAAGCCTTTCACCAGTGGCACCATGTCCAGAAAAGATAAGAGCAGGGTGCCGGCGAAGGCGGCCAGTACCCAGTGGCTGCGAGTCGACGATAAAGGCGTCGAAATGGACAAACCATTGACGTAGATAAAGTCCTGGCTTAACTCATTCAAGCCAGGAAAGTCTTTACCGGTAGAGAGGATCAGCACATCACCAGCGTGCAGCTCTAAATCACCGAGGCCACCGTTAAGCCTCTCATGACCGCGTCGCACTGCAATCACTACGGCATCGTACTGCTCGCGAAAGCGCAGATTTTTTAAGGTTTTGCCAACCAGTTTGGAGCTGTAGCTAATCACGGCTTCCATCAGCTCCCCTTGTTGATCGGCTTGATCCGGCACCAGTTGCAAGCCGGGGAAGCTTTGAAGCCGTGAAACGGCCTGAATATCGCCGACAAAGCGCAACTCATCACCAGCTTGTATTTTGGTATCGGGCCGGACTGGGCAAATATGCTGCTCACCGCGCTGAATTTCAGCCAGAAACAGCGATTGCAGCTCACGCAGGCCGTTTTGTTCCACGGTTTTACCCGCCAACTGGCTGTTGCTATCCACATGAGCACTTAAGTAAAAAGGCGCCGCTTCATCCTGTTGTTTGCGGGTATCGGGCAGCCAGTGGGCGCCAATCATCAGTACTACCAAGCCAGCGGCAAAGGCAATCAGGCCAAGCAGGGTGAAGGAAAAAAAGCCAAGGCCGGGCAAGCCAGCCTCTTCAACAAAACCGTTGACGATCAGGTTGGTCGAGGTGCCGATAAGCGTCAGCATACCACCTAAAATGGCGCTGTAGGATAAAGGGATCAGCAACTTGGATGCGGCAAAGTGCGGGTGCTGCCGCAAAGATGCCATTAAGGTCGAGACCACCGCCGTGTTGTTGACGAATGACGATAGAAAGCCACTGGCCAGGCTGACCTTCGCCACCACCAGGCTGAGATTTTTGCCTTCAAACCGATGGCTGAGCCAACTCACCAGCCGGGTTTTTTCAATGGCGATGGAAATCAGCAACAACAACACCAAGGTAATCAGCGAGGGGTTGCTGAAGTTGGTTAATGCTTTGTCGAGTTCCAGCCAGCCAATCAGATAACTGAACAGCAAAGCACCACCAAACCAAAAGGCCGGTGAGCGTTTGCTGAATATCAGGCCGGCGATCAAAGCCAGCAATAGGGCAATGACCCCGACCTGCTGTAGGGTCATTGCTTCTCTGCTTGGTCTTTAGCGCGCAGTTCATCCACCAGCGCCGACAGGTCATTGGCCTGCCAGTGTGGGAAGTGTTTGCGGATCAACGCATTGAACTCCAACTCAAATGCCGAGAAGTTAGCCGGGATGTTCTGGCTTTCTTTGGCTAACACGGTTTGGATCAGGCCTGCGGCAACGGTGGCGTTGGTTAACCGGTCGACCAGAATAAAATTGCCGGTCCCTGGGTGCTCGGTAAAGCTATCCAGCGGCAGCACTTCGGTCAGCTCCAGCTCTACCAGCGCAATATCGTTCATCTGCACATCATCGGCATCGATTTTCTGCAATGTGTTGATATTTACTTTGTGGTCAAGCTGGCTAATGCTGGCCGAGCTTTTGCGGCTAGCCAGTTTGAAATCGTACAGCCGGCCTGATTGCAGCGGTTGCTCATTAAACCAGACTAGATAGGCCAGAGCGCGGTTGCTTTGAGTGACATTCTCTTCAACAGGCACCAGCCAGTCTCCGCGGCTGATATCGATTTCATCCTGCAGGGTCAGGGTAACCGCTTCACCTGCTTCAGCAGCAGGCTGCTGGCCGGCAAAGGTTTCGATGCTGCGTACCGTGCTTTGTTGGCCCGATGGATACACCTTGACGGCTTGACCAACCGCAAGGCGGCCACCGGTTAAGGTGCCGGCAAAACCACGGAAGTTGAGATCGGGCCGAATGACGAACTGCACCGGAAAGCGGCTGTGTTGACCACTGCGGTCCGGGATCGGCAGCGTTTCCAGCAAGGGCAATAATGGCTGGCCCTGATACCAAGGCATCGAGGCTGAAGGTTGAGTAATATTCTCACCTTTGAGCGCGCTCAGTGGCACCACATCAACATGAGGGACCTGCAACTGGGTAGTGATGGCCAGAATATCTTTTTTAATGCGACTAAACTCGGTTTCCGCGTAGCCAATCAGATCCATTTTATTGACCGCCACGACAAAGTGCTTAATGCCGAGCAGGGCGCAAATAAAGCTATGGCGCTTGGTTTGGGTCAAGACACCGTGGCGGGCATCAACCAGCAAAATGGCGACATCGGAATGGGAGGCACCTGTGGCCATATTGCGGGTGTACTGCTCATGGCCGGGGGTGTCGGCCAGAATAAACTTACGCTGGGTGGTGGAAAAATAGCGGTAAGCGACATCAATGGTAATGCCTTGCTCGCGCTCGGCCTGCAGGCCATCGACCAGCATCGCCAGCTCCAGTTCGCCATCGCTGTTACGACCTTTGTGATCGCTCTTTAACGCATCCAGCTGATCATCGTACAGTTGCTGGCTGTCGTGCAGCAAGCGGCCGATCAGGGTGCTTTTGCCGTCATCGACACTGCCACAGGTCAGCACGCGCAACAGGCTTTTATCCTGATGTTGCTGCAGATAACCACGAATGCCCAGTTCATCCAGCTGTTGATGCAATGATGTTGCTTCCAGTACGCTGCTCATCAGAAGTACCCCTCACGTTTCTTCAATTCCATACCGGACTGATCCTGATCGATCACCCGCCCCTGGCGTTCAGAAGTGCGGGCACGTAACATTTCTTCGACGATGCCTTCCAGCGTGTTGGCCTCCGACTCAATGGCACCGGTTAGCGGATAACAACCGAGAGTGCGAAAGCGTACCGACTTGTGTTCAATCACCTCGCCCGGTTCAATCGGCATGCGGTCGTCATCGACCATAATTAAGCTGCCATCACGGGCTACCACAGGGCGCTCTTTGGCTAAATACAGCGGCACGATGTCGATGTTTTCCTGCAAAATGTATAGCCAGATATCCAGCTCGGTCCAGTTTGACAGTGGGAACACCCGAATGCTTTCGCCTTCATTGATGGAGCTGTTGTACAGATTCCACAGTTCAGGCCGTTGATTTTTCGGGTCCCAACGGTGGTGTTTATCGCGGAAGGAAAACACCCGTTCTTTGGCGCGGGATTTTTCTTCGTCACGACGGGCGCCACCAAAAGCGGCATCAAAGCCGTATTGATTCAGCGCTTGCTTCAAGCCCTGCGTTTTCATGATATCGGTGTGCTTGGCACTGCCATGGACAAAGGGGCTGATATTCATCGCCAGCCCTTCCGGGTTTTTATGCACCAGCAAATCGACGTTGTAATCTTTCGCCACCCGGTCACGAAACTGGATCATTTCGCGGAATTTCCAATTGGTATCCACATGCAGTAATGGAAACGGAATTTTGCCGGGGGCAAAGGCTTTGCGTGCGAGATGCAGCAGCACCGACGAATCCTTACCGATGGAATACAGCATCACCGGTTTTTTAAATTCGGCGGCGACTTCGCGGAAAATATGAATGCTTTCCGCTTCCAGTTGTTGTAAATGCGATAACGCCATCTGTGTTGCTCCTAGGCTGCTTCGGTTGTGCTGTGTTCAGCAGCGACTGTATGAAACCATTGTAAATTTGGGGCTAAGGCCACCACTTCACCAATAATAATCAGTGCTGGGCTGCTCAGTTGATGTTGGCTGATCAGCGTCGGTAGTTGTTCTAGCGTCCCGGTGACGCTGCGCTGCTCTGGCCGGGTGCCATTCTCGACAATGGCCACCGGTGTGTTGGCATCTCGACCATGGCTGATCAGTTGTTCGGTTAAGGTGGTGCTGTTAATCAGCCCCATGTACACCACCAGCGTCTGGCGGGCTTTGGCCAAAGAGGCCCAGTCGGGTTCATCACCATTGGCACGGCAGTGGCCAGTCACCAGCTGTACCGTCTGAGCATAGTCGCGATGGGTCAGCGGAATACCAGCATAGGCAGCGCAGCCGGCGGCAGCCGTGACACCCGGCACCACATAATAACGAATGCCTGTAGCAGCCAGTGCTTCGCATTCTTCACCACCACGGCCATAAATAAAGGGGTCGCCACCTTTTAAGCGGCAGACGCGCTGGCCAGCTTGAGCCAGCTTGACCAATAACGTATTGATTTCATCTTGCGGTAAGCTGTGAAAGCCTGCTTGCTTGGCCACGCTGATACGCTCAGCATCGCGCCTCGCTAAAGCCAGAATATCATCGCTGACTAAGCCATCATGCACGATGACATCGGCTTGTTGCATGTACTGCATGGCTTTAATGGTCAGTAGCTCCGGATCGCCCGGCCCTGCACCAACAATATAGACTTCACCCTGGTTGGGCGTGAAGTCAGCCAGTTGTTGTTGAAACAGTTGCTCGGTCGCCTGCTGGCGGCCACTGGCGATCAATTGCTGAGCCGGGCCACTGAACCAGCGCTCCCAGAAATCGCGGCGCTGAGCAATGCTTGGTAGCGCGGCTTTAACTTGATCACGACAGCGGGCGGCAAATTGGCCCATTAAACTGATGGATTGCGGCAGTAATTGCTCCACTTTTTCACGGATACGGCGTGCCAGCACCGGTGCATTACCGCCGGATGAAATAGCGACTACAATAGGACTGCGATCAACAATAGCCGGAAAAATAAAGTTGCCATGCTGTGGGTCATCCACGGCATTAATCCAGATATTGGCTGCTTGGGCGGCCTGATAGATCTCAGCATTGACGGCAGGCTTATCGGTAGCGGCAATAATCAGTTTGTAGCCACTGATGTCATGCTGACCGAAGCGTTGGTAGATGCAGTGTAATTGCTCACCGGCCAGCGCTTGCACTTCTTTGCAGATGCTCGGCGCTAGTACCGTGACCTGAGCACCGGCAGCCAGCAGCAGCTGAATTTTACGCAGCGCGACCGGCCCGCCACCGACGACCAGCACGGGTTGTTGCTGCAATTGCGTAAAAATAGGTAAAAAGTCCATCGATTGGGCCATCAAGCTAATTCATCAGCCTGCAGAATAGCCGTCTGCATGGCTTAAATAAAATAATGGATCGCGCTCAGATATAACCAAAAGGAATTAAGAGTAGATCTTCTATGCTCTCTATCAGTTTTATAGCGAGGCAAGCGGGGATAAAGATGGCGGTTTGATAGCAGATCCTGTATCCTGTTTGGCTGCCATTCTGGCGATAGTTTGTACAACAAGTGAGAATCTATGAGTTTTGCCTCCCTGGGCTTATCCGCCCCTTTGCTTGCAGCCATTCAGGCTGAAGGCTATGACACCCCTTCACCTATTCAAGCGCAAGCCATACCAGCTGTGTTGGCTGGGCGAGATTTAATGGCGGCTGCCCAGACAGGCACCGGCAAGACCGCAGGTTTTACCCTGCCGATTTTACAGATCCTGGCCAAAGGCAAACCGGCGCAGGCCAATCAGGCACGGGCACTGATTTTAACGCCGACTCGTGAACTAGCGGCTCAGGTAGCGGCGAGTGTCGAGCGTTATGGCAGTCGTTTGCCGCTGCGCTCTGCCGTGGTGTTTGGTGGCGTTAAAATTAACCCACAAATGCAGAAGCTGCGTAAAGGCGTGGATATTTTGGTAGCAACGCCAGGACGTTTACTCGATCTGTATCAGCAAAATGCTATTCGTTTTAACCAACTGGAAGTGTTGGTGCTGGATGAGGCCGATCGCATGCTGGATATGGGCTTTATTCGCGATATTCGTAAAATTCTGGCGTTTTTGCCAAAGCAGCGACAGAACTTGCTGTTTTCAGCGACCTTCTCTACTGAGATCCGCGCGTTGGCGAAAACCATGGTCAACAATCCGCTGGAAGTGTCGGTCAGCCCGGAAAACACCACGGCTGAGCGCGTCGAGCAAAGCGTCTATGCGGTCGATAAAAGCCGTAAAGCCGCTATGCTGATTGATTTGGTGGTCGATAACAACTGGCAACAGGTACTGGTGTTTACCAAAACCAAGCATGGCGCCAACAAGCTGACCAAGCAGTTGGAAGCTGTGGGTATTCAAGCGGCTGCTATTCATGG
>JAIUMG010000112.1 GCA_022565655.1 Alkalimonas sp. | reverse complement strand
ACCACCAACAGCTGGCTATAGACTTGGCGGCCGGGGAACGTGAGTTCAGTTATGAAGTATTAAATCGCAGCGGTGATGCAAAAACCTATCATTTCAGGGTGGTCACCGAAGAGTTGCTGCCGCTCCCCTACGCCAATGTCAGAGCATTACGCATCGAGCGGGTCGAAGAGGACTCTGATCGACAAATTTATGCCTGGGTTGCACCTGAGCTGGATTACCTGTTAGTTCGGCTCTGGCGCGGCGAAAACAATGTTGAGCAGTTTGATGTGCAACTGCATGATGTCAACTGGCATCACGCAGTGCAACCAGCAGACAACGCCACTACAGATTAAATGGGTTCACCATCGCGAAATAACTGGCTCTCGCCTGGCTGCATCTTATGCCACTGCTCGTTTAAGGTCAGTGGCTCAGTGGCAATGATGGTCACTACATCATTCGGGGTGGTTTCACGGGAAAAGTCGATATCAACGTCCACATCCGATAACCGAGCGATGCCAAAAGGTGCCCGGCGGGTGATCCAGTGTAATTTCGTAGTGCAATAGGTCAGCAGATATTCGCCATCGGTCAGCATCATATTAAAAACCCCTAGCTTTTGCAGCACTTTCGCCTGTTTTTGCAAAAAACGAAACGCCAACTGCCTAGAGCGAGGTTTGGTCGGATACCGTTTATCCAACTGACTCATTAAATAACAAAAAGCACGTTCACTGTCTGTGGTACCAACAGGCTGAAAACGATCGACGGGTAAATCTTTGTAATCATGCAATTGCCCGTTATGCGCATAGGTCCAATAACGGCCCCACAACTCGCGAGTAAAGGGGTGAGTATTTTGCAAACTAACCCGGCCACGGTTGGCCTGGCGAATATGGGCTATAACCGCACAGCTCTTAATAGGATAATCACTGACCAAGCGAGCTATTTCTGACTCATAACTTGGCAGCGCATCTTTGAAGGTGCAAACGCCTTTGCCCTCATAAAATGCCACCCCCCAGCCATCCCGGTGCGGCCCTGTTCTTCCCCCCCGCTCTTTTAGCCCTTTAAAGCTGAAACAAATATCGGTTGGCACATTGGCTGACATCCCCAATAACTCACACATTCCCTTAACGTCCTCTATCTTATCAAGCTGTATCAATAGGCATCTTGCACCAGAACTGAGCCAAACGACTATACTCATTCGTATAAATACATGTAAAGCGCTTTATGACTGTCGATGCCGCTTATTAAGTGAAATACTTGCAACTTTCGACAGAAGATTATACTCTAAACCCAATAGTGGTCAGACCTCTTAGGAGATAATTATGGAAGGGTTTGTATTTAGCCTGATACTGTTGTTGGTGATTGGCGTGTTGGCATACCATCGCGCCAGCCTGACGCTGTTCACCGCAGCCATCGCTGTGGTTTTATTGGCGGGCAGTTACGCCGGCCCGGTTGGTGCAGCTAGCTGGGTGATCTTTTTAATCATCGCACTACCGCTCAACATTGCCTTTATCCGGCAAAAACTAATCACACAACCATTGCTTGGCCTGTATCGTAAGATCATGCCTGAAATGTCCACCACCGAAAAAGAAGCCATAGATGCCGGCACCACCTGGTGGGAAGCCGACTTATTCCGAGGCAACCCTGACTGGCATAAGCTACACAATTACCCAACTCCGCGGTTAAGCCCTGAAGAGCAAGCCTTTTTAGATGGTCCAGTAGAAGAGTTGCTGGATATGGTGGATGATTGGGAGATCACCCATGAGCGTGCTGATTTATCCCCGGAAGTGTATCAGTTTCTAAAAGACCATGGCTTTTTTGCCATGATCATTAAGAAAGAATACGGCGGCTTAGAGTTCTCAGCCTATGCCCAATCTTGTGTGCTACAAAAGCTCACCAGCAAAAGCATGGTTTTATCCAGCATTGTTGGGGTACCCAACTCGTTAGGCCCGGGCGAACTACTGCAGCACTACGGTACGGATGAACAGAAGCAACACTACTTGCCACGGCTGGCCAAAGGTATTGATGTACCTTGTTTTGCTCTGACCAGCCCTGAAGCAGGTTCTGATGCCGGGTCAATCCCGGATGTCGGTATCGTCTGCAAAGGCGAATGGCAAGGTAAAGAAGTCTTAGGGATGCGTTTAACCTGGAATAAGCGTTACATTACCCTGGCGCCAATAGCCACGGTGCTTGGCTTAGCATTTAAAATGCAGGATCCGGAGCATTTGCTTGGTGAGCAGGAAGATTTAGGGATCACCTGTGCTTTGATCCCAGCAGATACGCCAGGGGTCAAAATTGGCCGTCGCCATTTTCCATTGAATGTGCCCTTTCAGAATGGCCCAACTCAGGGCAATGATGTCTTCGTGCCCTTGGATTATATTATCGGTGGCGCCAAAATGGCCGGCCAGGGCTGGCGTATGCTGGTTGAGTGTCTGTCGGTTGGTCGTGCTATTACCTTACCCTCAAATAGCACCGCCGGTATCAAAGCCGCGGCCATGTCGACAGGCGCTTATGCTCGTATTCGTCGCCAGTTCAAGATCCCAATCGGAAAAATGGAAGGGGTTGAAGAAGCGATGGCACGCATTGGTGGCTACGCTTACATGGCTTGTGCTTCGACCACCATGTCAGTTGGCTCCATTGACCTGGGTGAGAAACCTTCCGTCATTTCGGCCATCACCAAGTACCATATTACCGAACGCATGCGTCTGGCGATGATTGATGCGATGGATGTGCACGGCGGTAAAGGGATCTGCATGGGCCCGGGCAATTATCTGGCTCGCGGTTATCAGGGCGCACCGGTTGCCATTACGGTAGAAGGTGCGAATATTCTGACACGCAACATGATTATCTATGGTCAGGGAGCTATTCGCTGCCATCCATACGTACTGGCTGAATTACAAGCGGCACAATTGACTGAAGCACGAGCAGCGGTCACAGCATTCGATAAGGCTTTATTTGGCCATATTGGCTTTGCCATTAGTAACTTCTTCCGGTCGTTCTGGTTATCAGCCAGCGGCGGCTTGTTCAGCAGTGCCCCCTATGGTGATGCGACAGCCCGTTACTACAAGCAAATGAACCGCTTTAGCGCTGCTTTGGCCCTGATGTCTGATGTAGCCATGGGAACCCTGGGCGGTGACTTAAAGCGCCGAGAACGCATCTCAGCTCGCCTGGGAGACATTCTGAGCATGCTTTACCTGACCTCCAGTGTGCTGAAACGTTACCAGGATGAAGGTCGTCAGCCTCAGGATCTGCCACTGGTGCAATGGGCTTGTGAAGATAACTTAGCCAAAGCACAGCATGCGCTGGATGAATTGTTTGATAACTTCCCAAATCGACTGGTTGGAGTGGTGCTAAAACGTGTGGTGTTCCCATGGGGTCGCACCTTGCGTCGTCCATCTGACGTCACTGAGCATAAGGTTGCCCGCATTATGCAAACACCTTGTGAAGCTCGAAGCCGTCTGGGCCACCATTTGTATCTGGCAGATAAAGACAACAACCCACTGGGTCAAGTCGAGCAAGCTTTGCGTGATATTCTGGCGGCAGAGCCTATCTTTGATAAAGTCACACAAGCGGCTAAGAAAAGGCTGCCTTTCTTCCGCCTGAATGAAGTAGCCGATCTTGGGCTTGAGCTGAAGGTCATTTCTGATGAAGAAGCCAATGTCTTAAGACAAGCCGAAGCAACTCGGCTGCGCACCATCAACGTGGATGACTTTGATTTCAATTATCTGGCTGCAGACAAGTCCATGCTGGAAGCTGAGCAGCAAAAAAGCGATGAAGTGAACGCGGCTTAACCTGCTCTATCAACCAGAAAAACCCGGTGAACGAAACCGGGTTTTTTTATGCCGTACATAAAACCACCTGCAATGTTAACAGCCCAGGCTGTTTTCTCTTTATTATTTAGCACCAGCTTAAAATTTAATGAAAATGACACAATAAACTTCTATAGTTTCAGGCTCAGTTACTGGTCTGCGGCTTTAGCTGTGTCACCGTAGCAAAGTGCTGTTCAGGGCGTACTGCCGTACCACGTCATAACGATAAAACATAAAAACGGATACCGAACAATGAAACAACTACTGGCTCTGGTGCTGCTAGTCTGCACCTTTGGCTTGTGGGCGCAAACTCCGATCGCCTACTGGTCACAAAACTTCAATGAGTTGCCTGATGGCAACTTTGGCTTTAACCCGGAGTCCTTCCCACAGCAACCAGATAGTGGGGCTGGGGCACTCTTTCTCACTAACTTTAATGAAGATACCACTGCCAATGGCAGTTATGTCTCCATTCAGTCTTTTGCCGGCACCACCATCAATGCCCTGCCCGGTTATGCCGCTGGTGGGAGTTTGTCTGTACAAGGTGGCCCTGGCAACAGCAACAATGGTGCAGCTGTGGTTATTCAAGTCAACAGTGAAGGTTATCAGGACTTACAGCTAAGCTGGGCGCAACGAGGAACAGCCACAGGCTTTAACGAACGGCGTATCAGCTGGTCACTGGATGGTGAAACCTTTACCGAGTTTGCGGTGGATGCAGGCGCGCTGGGCAGCAGCTTTCAGTTGCGTAGCTACGATTTCTCCGCTGTAGATGAGCTTAACAACCAGGCCAGTGTCTACTTTCGCATCACACTGGATGGCGCCAGCAATGCCACTGGCAACAACCGTTTTGATAACCTACTGGTCACCGGCAACCTGAGTGCCGACGCCGATCGAATTACGCTGTATCAGCGTGATTTTGCCAGCAACCCCTTTGAAAAAGGCTGGCAGCAGTGGAGCCTGCAAGGCGAGCAACAATGGCAATGGGATGGCGGTTTTAATAACGTTAGCTTTTCTGGCTTCGTAGACGGCAGCTGCAATGCCAATGACAGCTGGCTGGTATCTCCCGCCTTTGAGCTCGATAGTCAGACCGGTGAACGCCTGGCCGTTGATATTGCTCGCGGCTTTGCCGGAGTGAATAACCTGGATATTTACTACTCGACCCAATTCAATGGCACAGAGCTGGAACCTAGCGACTGGGAACTGCTCACCAGCATCAGTCCGGATGATTTTAGCAGCAACAATGTACCGGTACGCTTTGATGGTTTTGAACAACTGGCCGCATTAAACGGCAAGGTACATCTGGCATTGCGCTATCAGTTTGACAGCGGCAACTGCAGTACCTGGCGTCTGGCCAATATTCTGCTGACCGCAGAGAACCCGATTGAGCCAGCAGCTTTTGCCTGTGACAACCCGGTCACCCGCATTCATCAGGTGCAAGGCACTGGTTTCCAGAGCCCACTGCAAGGTGCAGAAGTGCAATTGCAGGCCGTTGTTACCGCTGCATTTCAGCAAACCGACAACGGTGGCTTAGGTGGTTTTTATCTGCAAGAGAAAGAGCAAAATCAGGACAACAACCCAGCCACATCCGAGGGCATTTTCGTGTACGACAATGGCTTTGGTGTGCCAGTGCAAGTGGGTGATTTGGTGCGGGTACGCGGTACCGTCGCCGAGTTCTTTGAAGAAACCCAGCTTGCCGATGTCAATGAACTGGCCATCTGTGATAGCGATCGTTTGCAGCAGGTCAGCCCGGTTGAGCTCAACCTACCGGTGGACAGCTTTGAGCAATTGGAAAGCATTGCAGGTATGTGGGTACAAACCGCCGATGATTTCACTGTGACCGATGTCTTTAATGCAGTGCGTTTTGGTGAGTTTACCGTCTCCAATGGCCGCTTATACAACCCAACCCAGATTGTAACGCCAGGGACTGAAGCTCAAGCGGTGATGGCAAGCAACCGGCTCAATCGTATGATCATCGATAATGGCCTGACCGGCGTTAATCGCCAGCCTTTTATTACCGGTGAAGATGGTGTCTCTGAGCTCTCTGCATCCAACCCTATCCGCAATGGCTACTTAGTGCGTGCTGGCCTGGATGGTGTCATGAGCTATGCCTTCGGTGCTTACCGTATGCGTCAGCTTAGTACGCCAAGCTTTATCACCAGCAGTAACCCAAGAACAGAAACACCAGTATTGGCCGAGCAAGGTGATCTGAACGTAGCAACCTTTAACGTCGAAAACCTGTTTACCACCTTTGACGTGCCCGGCAATAGCTGTGGACCCAATGAACTGGGCTGTCGTGGTGCCCGCTCTGAAAGTGAGTTAATTCGCCAACTGGATAAGCTGATCCCGGCGATTTTGGCGCTTGACGCCGATGTGCTGGCGTTGATTGAAATTGAAAATGATGCCGATGATTCCACCTTGCAGCATTTGGTAACCGCATTGAACGATGCCTCCTCAACAGCTGACTGGAACTATGTTGCTACCGGCTGGCTGGGTACAGACGCCATCAAGCCTGCTTTTATCTATCGCGCTAACCGAGTAAGCCTGCATGGTGGCTTTGCCGTGCTCGACTCAAGCGTGGATCCTGACTTTGATACTTCCCGGCAGCGCCCGGCGTTGGCGCAAAGCTTTATCACCGAACAAGGTGCCGTGTTCACTGCTGTCGCTGTGCACCTAAGAGCAAAAGTCTGTGGCAATGCCAGTGGTATCAATGCAGACCAGGGCGATGGTCAGGGCTGCTGGAATAACTGGCGCACTAAATCAGCCGAGGCGATGTTGCGTTGGCTGGAGACCGATCCGACCCATGCAGGCAACAGCGACATCATGGTACTGGGAGATTTCAATGCTTATGCCAAAGAAGATCCGCTAGCCGCAATGGAAGCCGCCGGTTTTGTCAACCTGGCCGTGCAGAGCAATGCTGGTGATTACAGTGTCTATAGCTATACCTTTATGGGCGAATCCGGCAGCCTGGATCACGCTTTTGCCAGCCCATCATTGGCAGCAAAAGTGTTGCAAGCCCAATCCTGGTACATCAACTCGGATGAGATCCCGGCGTTTAATTACAGCGAAGGCCCACTGCAAGGTGGGCTGGTGAAGCCAGATAATTTCTACGAGGCGGATCCGTTCCGTACCTCGGATCATGATCCTCTACTGATTACATTGCAGCTGAACGCAGTACAGCCGCCGCTGAATGCCTCACTGGAACTGATCCGAGTCAACCAGGCGCGCTCAGGGGTAACTTTAGTGCAATTACGTTGGAGTAGCGAGCAAACCGGGTTAACCCTATACCGTGATGATTCACCAGTAACCACATTAAACCGGCCCGGTCGTTATAATGATCGGTTCAGAGCAAGCACATCAGACGTAATTTATACACTATGTGATGATACGACTGCCCTGTGTAGCGAGCCACTTGCCGTTCAGTTTTAATGGTAAGCTGGTCAACCATGCCGCTCAGTTAATTGAGCGGCATTTTTATTGCTTATACCCAAGTAACCTCAAGATGATTGCACGGCTGCAATTTGTTCAGCGAGTTTTTTTAACGCTGTCGGGTCTGCTGGAGTGTTGGTTTTAAGCTGCTGCTCCAGCACTGCGGCCTGCTGCGCAATCGCAGCCAAACCAAAGCTTCCAGCTGTCCCTTTGATTTTATGCAACAAAGCCAAGGCTTGGCTCTGTTCTTCGGCTTTTAGCAAGTCGACAAGTTGCTGGTACTGCTGAGGCAACTGAGCCACGTACTGCTTACGAAGCTGACTGATCATATCCGTTATCTCAGCGTTAGAAGCCGCTATGGGCTTACTGGCTTCCTGGCGCTGCTGCCCGGCTTGCAGTAAACGCTGTACCGTTTGATAAAGCTCTGCCCGATCAATAGGCTTGGTTAACACCTCGCAACAGCCTGCCTGTAAAAAGTCGGCTTTATCTTCCGGCAACACATCGGCGGTTAAAGCCACTATCGGCACATCATACCCCATGGTTCTTAACTGCCGAGTGGCTTCCACTCCATCCATCACTGGCATGTTCATATCCATTAAAATTAGATCAACCGCATGAGTCTGAACCTGCTCCAGGGCCTGCTGACCATGCTCAGCTTCAAGCACAGTCATACCGGTTGGTTGCATTAAACCAACCACCAAGCGACGGATATCAGCCACATCATCAACCACCAATAACTGGCCGCTTAACTGTGGTGCAGTATCAGTATACACCGGCTCAGGGCTTGGCAGCGGTTCAGCGAAATCTGGCTCACGAACGGGTAGTTCTAAAGTAAACTGGCTGCCTCTTCCCAGCACACTAGTCACTGACAACTCCCCCTGCAGCAACTCGGCCAGTTGATAGCTGATATGCAACCCCAGCCCCGTGCCACCATATTGTCGGCTGGTGCCGCTATCGGCCTGCTCAAAAGCACTGAACACTTTTTCCATTTGCTGCAGGCTCATACCAATGCCAGTATCGGTTACTGTAATTTGCATTCGATGGCTAGAACTCAATGAAGCCTGAACCTCAACGCCACCTTGTTCGGTAAATTTAATCGCGTTGCCCAGTAAGTTAAGCAGGATCTGACGCAACCGTAGCGGATCGGTCACCACAAACTCCGGTAAGGCATCATCGAGTTGCAACGAAAGAGACAATTGTTTTTTATCAGCTTGCTTTTGCAGATCAGCACAGAGCTGTTGGAGCATTTTTTTAATGGCCACCGGCTTCTGCTCCAGGGGCACTTTGCCTTCGTCTAACTTAGCCGCATCAAGAATATCATTCACCAAATCCAGCAGATAATGACTGTTTCGCAGAATCGTCGTTAGCTGCTCTAACTCATCACCTGTTAACTGGCTATGCTGCCGCAACTGTTCACCATATCCAATAATGGCGGTTAACGGAGTTCGCAACTCATGACTCATGGTGGCCAGAAAGCGCGATTTTACGCCCGCAAGCTCAGTGGCGCGATCACGCTCAGCGGCAAGTTCTTCTGTTCGGCTGTGGACACGGCTTTCCAGGCTGGCATTTAGATCTTCAAGTTTGTTTCCCGCCTGATGCAGCCTGATCGCCATAGCATTGTATTCATCAACCAACTGCTGAAACTCAACGGCCGTTGCTTGTTGTGAAAGATCACAAAATGGTGCCTGCGATTGCAGTTCAAACTGCTTCATCGATACAATGAGTTGCTGCAGTGGTCTGGTGAAAAAGCGGGCAAAGCGGTAGGCGGAGTGGTTCAACAACCAAAGCGCCAGCACCGCCAGGCCAATCAGCAATAAAGTAAGCCCATTGTAAATCAATAAACTCGTTTCCAGCTGATAATGCAGGATCATCAGCCAACCTTCGTCAGTCTGATAGTGTCTGATAATGGCAGAGCCAAGCTGGTTCAATGGAACTTCATCGACCGGTGTTAACCAGGAGCGGTGAAAAACAGACTCACCTGGCTGGTACTGAGCCGCTGATGTATCCAGCCACTGACCATAGCTATCTGATACGGGCACCGACCAAACTTGCTGGTCTTTATTATCAACCAAGACAGCCCGAATACTGCCAGAGATAGAATCAGGTTGCAGCTGCTCTACAATAGACGATAACAACACCGACGCTTGCACAATACCTTTGAACTCCTGTTGCTCATTCAACAACGGTGCACTCACAGCAAACAGCAAATGTTCACCAATTCCCCGCCCCCGAAATACATCGCTGACGAATGTCCCGACCGGTTTCAATTGCAGTTGTTTGAAATAGTCACGATCAGCTACATTCAAACCAGTCAGTTGTCTTTGCTCACCTCGTAAGCGGTAATCGATCAGATCACCAGATGCATCCATCACTCCGGCAGAAATAAAGTGGGGCTGCAACCAAAGCAAATGCTGCAGTAGCTCCGTATCTTGCTGCAATTGATAATTCCAGGCAAGTTGCTGTAATGCATCTCGTTATCGATGAAGCTGCAGCGAACTATGGGCTGAAAAACGCTCCTCAACACCGGTAAGCTCATTGTGGTGCTTGACTAAATCCATGCCAACAAACACATC